>NZ_QEWA01000020.1:0-26411 GCF_003390775.1 Thermobacillus sp.
GCGTTACAGCGGTGCGCGAGACCCCGTCGGCGCGGCTGTAACGTGCATACCGCGTTACAGCGGTGCGCGAGACCCCGTCGGCGCGGCTGTAACGTGCATACCACGTTACAGCGGCTTGCGGAGCTTTACTGGCGCAAAATATGAAAACGGCCGGGCAGGAACAGATCCTGACCGACCGTTTCAAACCCGAATATGGATCATGAAGCGGAGCCGCACAGCTCCCGAATCGCCGCCTCCGCCGTCTCCTTCGCCTGCCGGATGCAGTCCGGCAGCCCGATGCCGTCGAACGCCGCGCCGGCGGTCCAGACGCCCGGCAGCGCCTCGGCGAGCTTCCGCTTGAAATCGCGCATCGCCTCGACGTGGCCGACCGGATATTGCGGCATGGAACGATGGAGCCGCGTAACCTCCGTCATCACCGGCGCAGCCGTCACCCCGATCAGTTCCTCCAGATCGTGCCGCACAAGCCGAATGAGCTGATTGTCCGGCAGCGAAACCGCGTCCTCGTCGCCCGAGCGGCCGATATAGCAACGCAGCAGCACCTTGTCCGGCGGGCTCGTATGGAGCCACTTCGTCGACGTCCAAGTGCACGCCGTAATCTGCCGGCCTTCCGTGCGCGGCACAAGGAAGCCGGAACCGGCGAACTCGCGGCCGAAGGACGCCTTGTCGAAGGCCAGCACGACATTGGCGACGGACGCGTACCGGACGGCGCGGAGCATGCCGCAGTCGACATGATCCCGAAGCAACGACTCCGCTTCATACGCCGGAGAAGTCACGACGACGGCGTCGGCTTGCAGTTCTTCCCCGTCGTCGAGCACGACCGCATAGCGGCGGGCCGGCTCGTCCGATGCCCCGGCGGCGACTTTCCTTAGCGCCGTTGCTTTCCGTCCGCGCCGCCATTCGGCCCCGGACAGCTCCCGCTCCAGCACTTCGACGAGCGTCCCCAGGCCGCGGCGGAAATTCAGGAACGGCGCCCCCTTGTACCGGGCAAGAATCGCATCCGCCGGCGTCTGCGCCACCTGCCCGGCCTGCCCCGCCGCTCCGCCGGCGCCGGCAGCCGGGGCCGGGCGCCGCCGCATGGCGCGGCGCATGCCGAGGATCAGGCTGCCGTGCTTCAGCTCCGCCTCGCGGAACTGCGGGAACGTCGCCCGCAGACTGAGCTTGTCCAGCTCCCCCGCGTAGATGCCGGCCAGAAGCGGCTCGGCAATCCGCTCGACAACTTCGCGTCCGAGCCGCCGCGTCAGGAAATCGCCGATTGACTCGTCGTCATTCCCTTTCCGCGCGGGCAGGACGAAGTCGAGTCCGGCGCGCAGCTTGCCCGCCGGCGACAGGAGACCGGTCTTCAGCATCGGCGCAATCTCGGTCGGAATGCCGAGCATAAGGCCGTCCGGCATCGGATGCAGCTTGCCGCGGAAGACGATGAACGACTTCTTGCCCGACGGATTGATCGGCACAAGCTCCTCTTCAATGCCGAGATCGACGGCCAAATCGAGGATCGCCTTCTTGCGGGCGAGGAACGAATCCGGCCCCTTCTCGATGACGAAGCCGTCCTTCCGCAGCGTCTCGATCTTTCCGCCGAGCCGCTCCGACGCCTCCGCGATCGCCACGCGGACGGGCAATCCGGCGGCTTCGGCCGACCTGCGCAAATAGTAAGCGGCGGCGAGCCCGGTGATCCCGCCGCCGACAACGACGATCGTTTTCGGCTCTGCTGCTGCCGCCATCGGGTTACCCCCGCTTTCCGACAGGCAGTCCGGCGGCAGCCTCCGCCGCCAATTCGGCGAGCGTCTCCATATAGAGCGGATCATCGTTCAGCATGTCGATCCGCTCGAACCGGATGCCCCGCTCCGCCGCGAACTGTTTCGCTTCAATATCCAGATCGTACAGCACTTCCAGATGGTCGCTGACGAAGCCGATCGGCGCCGACAGCACCGCCTTCACGCCTTCCTTCGCCAGACGATCCAGCGTGTCGAGGATGTCCGGACCGAGCCACGGCTCGTTCGTCCGGCCCGCGCTCTGCCAGGTGAATTCCCAGTCCGCCACGCCAGCCGCTTCCGCCGCGGCGCGGGACGTCGCAAGGAGCTGATCCACATACGGATCGCCCATCGAAAGAATCCGCTCCGGCAGGCTGTGCGCGCTGAACAGCACTTTCACGCTGCGCTGCTCATCCGGACCGCCGAACCGCGCAAGGGCGCTCCGCAGCCGGACGGCGATCGCTTCGATGAGCTTCGGATGGAGATGATACGACTCGACGAACGCCATCTGAATGCCTTCGGCTTCGGCCGCCTCTCTCGCCCGCTTGATGTACGATCCGACGCTCATGACCGAATAGTGAGGAGCCAGCACGATGCCGACCGCTTCGCGGATGCCGTCCGCCGCCATCGCCTTCACGCCGTCCTCAATGAACGGCTCCGCATGCTTCAGCCCTTGATAAACCTTGTACGCGCCGGGATGTTCCCGGTCGAGCTGCGCCTGCACACCCGCCGCCTGGCGATCCGTATTCTCCCGAAGCGGGAAGACGCCGCCGACAATCGCTTCGTAGCGGGCGGTCAGCTCGGCGAGCTGCTCCGGCGTCGGCGGATGTCCACGCCGGATATGGGTGTAATACGCTTCGATGTGATCCATCGACTTCGGCGTGCCGTATGACATGACCAGCACGCCGACCGGACGATTCGTCATGCACGTTCTGCCTCCTTCGCTGCCGCACCGTTCTGCAATTGCCGCGCCGAATAACGGTGAATGAATTCCGTAAGCGCCGCGATCTTGTCCAGCGAAGCCTCCGGGAACAGGCCGTGTCCGAGATTGAACACGAAGCCCGGCTGCTCAAGCCCTTGGTCGATAATGTCCGCCGCCTGTTCTTCGATGACCGCCATCGGACCGGTCAGCACGGCCGGATCGAGGTTGCCCTGCACGGCGTATCCGCCGCCCAGCCGCCTGCGCCCTTCGCGGATCGGGACGCGCCAGTCGAGGCCGATGACGTCTGCCTTGATGCCCTTGAGCGACGGCAGCAACTCGCCGGAACTGACGCCGGGAAAATAAATCTTCGGAATGTCCAGATCAGCCAGCTCGTCGAAAATCCGCCGGATCACCGGCAGCACGCAGCGCTCGAAATCGCGCGGCGACAGCGCCCCGACCCAGCTGTCGAACAACTGGAACGCCTTGCCGCCCGCTGCGACATGCGCGCGGGCGTACGTGACGACCATGTCGCCGAGCTTGTCCATCAGCAATTGCCACAGCTCGGGTTCGCCGTACATGAGCGACTTCGTGCGGAGATAGCGGCGCGACGGCCGCCCTTCGATCAGATAGCTGGCGATCGTAAAAGGCGCTCCCGCGAAGGTAATGAGCGGCACATCCAGCTCCCGGTCGAGGATGCGGATCGTCTCGAGAATATGCGGGAGATCGCCTTCCACGTCGATCGGTCTGAGCCGCTCGATGTCCCGCTTCGTGCGGATCGGCTCTTCGACGACGGGACCGACGTTCGGCACAATATCGAATTTGACGCCGAGCGACATGACGGGATTCATGATGTCCGAATACAGGATCGCCGCGTCCACCCCGAGCTTCCGCACCGGCATCATTGTCACTTCGGCGGCCAGTTCGGGATTGCGGCAAATGTCCAGCAGCGAATACTTTTCCTTGATCTTCCGGTATTCCGGATCGTAACGCCCGGCCTGCCGCATGTACCAGACGGGCACGCGGTCCGTCCGTTCGCCGCGGCAGGCCCGGATGAAACGGTCGTTGTAACTCATCGCTGTTCTCCGTTCCGTTGGCTTTTCCTCTCATTATGCCCGTTTCATCCCGGCGCAACAACCGGCCCGGCAGCGTTTTCGATGACAATTCGATGACATTTCCCCCGGGGCTTCAGGCCGTCTCCGCCGCCGGAGCCGCAGGCTTCCGCTGCATCGCGTGCCACTTCAGGACGACCCAGAGCTGGGCGGCGATATAGATCGACGAATACATGCCGAACGCCATGCCGAGCGTCATCGCCAGCGAGAACAGGCGGATCGATTCACCGCCGAACAGCAAGAGAAGCAGCGACGCCACGAGCACCTGCAATCCCGTGTTGATCGAGCGGACGAGCGTCTGCGACATGCTCACGTTCACGAGCCGGCACAGATCGTCGAACGTGCGCAGTTTCGCGAACCGCATGTTCTCGCGGATCCGGTCGAAGACAACAATTGTGTCGTTGATCGAGTAACCGATAATCGTCAGGATGGCCGCGATGAACGTCAGGTTGACTTCCAGCCTGAACAGTGAAAATACGGTCACAACAAGGAACGCGTCATGCAGCAGCGCGACGATGCCGGCCACCGCGAACCGCCATTCGAAGCGCAACATGATGAGCAGGATGATGCCGACGCTGGCGACGAGGATCGAGATGATCGCCCGGATGCCCAGCTCCTGCGCGATGACCGGGTCGACCGTGTTCTCCTCCGCCGACACCTGATCGCCGAAGCGGTCGCGGAACGCGGTCAGCACCTGGTTCGCTTCGCCCTTCTCGGCATCCAGCACCCGGTCGAACCGGATCGAGACGCGCTCGCCTCCTCCGCCGACGACGACCGACTCCGGCTTGAAACCGGCATCCTGAAGCACCGATTCCGCTTCGGCCTGCGTCACCGCCTTGCCGACGGCGATGTCCATGCTCGTGCCCGCCTTGAAGTCAACGCCGTAGTTGAAGCCGAACGCAAGCAGCGACACGATGCCGGCAATCGTCAGCGCCGACGAGATGGAGAAGAAGATTTTCCGGTGCTTGACGAAGTCGAAGATGCGATAGTAATGCTCGTCATCGAACGATTTTTTCTCGGAGAGCGGACGAATGTCCTTCTCTTTGACATTGAAGAAACCGGGTTTCGAGAACACGCCGCTTCGCACGAGCAGGTTCAGCATGAAGCGCGAGAACGCGACGTTCGTCACCATGCTGAACACGTTGCTCAGGATGAGCATGAGGGCGAAGCCCTGAATGGCCCCGGTGCCGACGAAATAGAGCACGGCGCCGGCGAGCGTCGTCGTCAGGTTCGCGTCAACGATCGTCCGGAGCGAGTTGCGCGAGCCGGACTTGAGCGCCGACAGCAGCGACTTGCCGGAGCGCATTTCTTCTCGGATCCGTTCCACCGTAATGATGTTTGCGTCGACGGCCATGCCGACGCCGAGCACGAACGCCGCGATGCCGGGCAGCGTCAGCGTCGCATGCATCCAGTAATAGATGAGCAGGATGCCCCAGTTGTACACGATGAGCGTGACGCTGGCGATGACGCCGGGCAGCCGATAGACGACCATCATGAACAGCAGGATGAAGATCGTCGCAAGGATGCCGGCGTAGACCGTCTGCTCGAGCGATTGCTTGCCGAGCGTCGCCCCGACGGACTGCGTGTACTTCTCCGTCAGTTTGAGCGGCAGCGCGCCCAGATTGATGATCTCGGCCAGTTCCCTCGCTTCTTCAAGTGAATAGCTGCCGGAAATCGTCGCCTTGCCGTCCGTCAGCACGGCCTGGACGATCGGAGACGATATCAGCTGGTCGTCCAGGTAAATGGACAGCGGCTGGCCGAGGAGCCGTTTCGAGACGTCGGCAAGCCTGTCCTTCTGTTTCACTTCAACCAGAATGATCGGCCGGTTCAGTTCATCGTAAGCGACCTTGGCGGCGCCTTCCTTGAAGTCGCTGCCGTCCAGTTCGATCTTGCCGTCCGGACCGCGGAACGTCAGTTCGGCCGGCTTCTTCATGATCTCGCGCACAGTCGCCTCGTCGGACACGCCGGCGATGCGCGCGCGGATCCGGTTGGATCCTTCGGGCACAATTTCCGGTTCCGCCACGCCGTACTGGTCGGCCCGCTTCATCAGGCTCTTCGCCGTCTGGCGCAGCGCCTCCTTCGTCACCACGCCGCCCTCATTGAGCGGCTCCGCTTCATACAAAATTTCAAAGCCGCCTTGCAGATCAAGGCCCAGCTTGATGCCTTTGAGCACGGTCGGCGATGTGATCCCCACCACCACGAGGGAGATCAGTATGGTCAAAATCAATCCGAGAAAACGGCTCTTGTTCATCGGTCAGGTCGTTCCTCCATCTTATCGCATGGAATCTGTAAGGTTCTTTCCGATCGGGTCATGACGAGTATTGCCCGGCGGATGCACCGTCCACGTAATTCGTCGCAAATTTCAGCGGCGCGAGCAGGCCGAGCCGAAGATCGACGATCTTCGGCTCATCGGGCTTCACCGGCGACCCGGAATCGGTCTGCCGGACATGCGCTCTTCCGCCGTCCGGGCGGAGCGCCGCGGCGCCCGGTCCGTCCTGCGCCGGCGCCGGCGTCTGCCTGACGGACGGGCCCAGCTTGTCCCGCGCGGCGTCAGTCCAGACGTCCGCCCCGGACGCATCCGCTTCGCGCGCATCCGCAGGGGGCCCCGGCATGGCGCCCGCGTACAGCAGCAATCCCGCCGCAAACGAGACGACAAGCCGGACGCCCGCCGCACGCTTCGTTTCCATGCCGTTCCCTCCTCGAAATGCAAATCATCTCGTTTTACTGTACCTGATCTTCGCCGGCGAATCAATCCGCCATGAAAACGTTGAAAACGGCAAGTTTACAAAATCTTCATTTCACCATGATCTCCGCTTGACCTTGCCGTCTTACGCTTGTCTCGCAAGATCGCAAAAACCACCGTGCAAGGAGCGTGTCCACATGAACGACAAGCCCATCGACCGCAGAACGTTTCTGTCCTATCTCGGAACGGGGGCGGCAGCGCTGGCTGCGGCATCCGCCGGTCTCGGCAGCCTGGAAGGCAAAGCGTCGGCTGCGACGGGAACGGCGGACCATCTGTTCGGCTTCAAGACGAACCGCGTCACCGGGTTCTTCGAACCGATCTCGCCGTCGAAGGAAGACGAGCTGATCCTGCCGCCGGGCTACCGCTACGACGTCGTGGCCGCCATGGACGATGTCATCAACGCGGCCGGCGAGCGGTTCGGAGACGGGGCAGACTACAACGCGTTTTTCCCGATCGACGGGTCGAATGAGCACGGCCTGCTCGTCACGAACCATGAATACACCAGCATTTTCAGCATCGGACCGGTGAAGGATGGCAAAATGACGCCGGAGCAGGTGAAGAAAAACCTGCAATACCTCGGCATGTCCGTCATCGAAGTACGGCGCGGGTCGGACGGCGCATGGAGAATGGACACGACCTCCCGCTATGCGCGGCGCATCGACGGCTTCACGAGCTTCGAACTGACCGGTCCGGCCGCAGGCACTTCCGCAGTCGGCGGCGCGCGGACGGTGCAGGGGACGTTCGCGAACTGCTCCGGCGGCGTGACGCTCTGGAACACCGTCCTGTCGTGCGAGGAGAACTTCGAAGATACGGCGAAAGCGTCGAACCTGCCGCTCGAACATTACGGCTGGGTCGTCGAGATCGATCCGTTCGACGCGTCGTACCGGAAGAAACACACGGCGCTCGGCCGCTTCAATCACGAGAATACGGCGATGGGGCTGGCGAACGACGGGCGCGTCGTCGTCTACATGGGGGATGACAAGAAGGACGCCTGCGTATACAAGTTCATCAGCAAAGGCAAATACAATCCCGCGCTCGGCCGCCGCAACTCCGCCCTGCTCGAAGACGGGACGCTCTATGTCGCCAACCTGAAGTCCGGCAAATGGGTGCCGGTGACGATCGAGAACGTGCGCAAGGCGCTCGAAGGCAAGCCGGAAGAACTGAAAAAATGGAACCACCAGGGCGACGTCGTGACGAACTGCCACGAAGCGGCGCGGCTCGTCGGCGGCACGCCGACCGACCGGCCGGAAGACATCGAGATTTCTCCGTTCGACAACACCGTTTTCATCTGCCATACGAACAACGACTCACACGGGAACATTCACGGCCATATCACGCGCATTTTCGAGGCGGACAATGACCTCGGCGCGCTGGAGTTCGACTTCGAAATATTCGCGGCGGGCGGCCGGCAGTCCGGTTTCAGCTCCCCCGACAATCTCGCCTTCGATTCGAACGGCAATCTGTGGGTCGTGACGGACATTTCGAGCAGCAGCCAGAACAAAGGGGTGCACAAGACGTTCATGAACAACGGCCTGTTCGTCATCCCGACCCACGGCCCGTCGAAGGGCGTCGCGCTGCAGTTCGCTTCCGGCCCGGTGGAATGCGAGCTGACCGGCCCGTTCTTCACACCGGACGAGCGGACGCTGTTCCTCTCGGTCCAGCATCCGGGCGAAGAGACGAAAGACCTTGCCAATCCGACGAGCCGCTGGCCGCACCGTCCCGGCGATGCGAAAGCGCGCGCGGGCGTCGTGGCGATCACCGGTTTCCGCTTCGGCGGATGATTCCGACATGAAGGAGTTGACGATCCATGCCCTTCGGCAATATCGGCGTCGGCGGCCTGATCCTGATTCTGATCATCGCGCTCATCATTTTCGGGCCGTCGAAGCTGCCCGAGCTCGGCCGCGCGTTCGGCCGGACACTCAGCGAGTTCAAGCGTGCGACCCGCGGACTTGTCGGCGGCGGGACGGACGAGGAGGATGCCAGGGATGCGGAAGCACCCGGCGGGAAGCCGTCTGCGCCGCGGCATGCGCCGGCTGCCGCGGCCGGCATGACGGATGCGCGGGACGGGTCGGCGGCAAGTGCGGCGGCTGAGTCCTCCGGCGCATCGGATGCGAAAGCCGGCAGCGCGTCTCCCGCAGAAGCGGCGCCCGCCGTCCGCGGTGGGGCGCAATGAGCGGGCGGCAGGACCCGAACAGCATGAGCGTCATCGGCCATCTCGGCGAGCTGCGCACCCGGCTGATCCGCACGCTGCTGTCGTTCCTCGCCTCGATGGCGGCCGCCTTCCTCTATGTGCGGGACCTATATGACTGGCTCGTCCGCGGATTGGACGACAAACTCGTCGTGCTCGGCCCGTCGGACGTGCTGTGGGTTTACCTGCTGCTCTCCGGCGTCGCCGCGCTCACCGTCACCATGCCGGTGGCGGCCTGGCATGCGTGGCGGTTCGTCAGCCCGGCGCTGGGAGGCCGGGTGCGCCGCCGGACGGCCTTCTATATCCCGGCGCTGGCGCTGCTCTTCCTCGCCGGGCTCGCCTTCGGGTATTTCGTGCTCTTCCCGGTGATGCTCGACTTCATGAACCGGATGGCGGCGGAGCAGTTCGAAACGTTATACACGGCCCAGAAATATTTCACCTTCATGATCCATATGACCGTGCCGTTCGGCTTCCTGTTCGAGCTGCCCGCCGCCCTACTGTTCCTTACCCGGATCGGCGTGCTGAATCCGGCGCGGCTCGCCAGGATGCGGAAATCCGCCTATTTCATCCTCGTCATCGTCGCCGTCAGCATTACGCCGCCCGACATCGTGTCGGATATCATCGTGATCGTGCCGCTGCTTCTGCTCTACGAGGTCAGCGTCGCGCTCTCGAAAGCCGCTTCCCGCCGGGCGGAGCCGGCCGGAGCCCGGTGACGGGCCGTCATCCGGCCGTCCGGCCGCGCGGTTTTTGTCGCGCCTTCCGCCGCCTGACTCCGCCGAATGTGGTATAGTTAAGGATGTGAAAGGCGGCGGAATCATGCCACAGTGGAAAATCAATCTCATCGTGCTCTGGTTCGGACAATTTCTCACCCTGGCCGGCATGACGATGATCATGCCGTTCCTGTCGCTCTATCTCCAGTCCGACTTCGGTCTGCGCGACGAGCATGAGATCGCCGAATGGACCGGCATCATCTTTGCGGGCAACTTCGTCACGGCGTTCCTGTTCCAGCCGATCTGGGGCCGGCTCGCCGACCGGCACGGCCGCAAAGTGATGCTGCTGCGCTCCGGCTTCGGCATGGCGACGGTTACGGTGCTGATGGGATTCGCGACCGAGCCCTGGCATCTGCTGGCGCTGCGGCTGCTCAACGGAACGATCTCGGGGTTCAATCCGGCGGCCGTCGCGCTCGTCTCGGCGACGACGCCGAAGGAGAAAATGGGGTTCGCGATGGGGGTCATCCAGTCCGGCCTGATCGCCGGCACGGTAATGGGGCCGCTCATGGGCGGCGCGTTCGCGGATCAGTTCGGTTTCCGTCCGATCTTCTACATTACGGGCGGACTCTTGTTCTGCGCGTCGCTGCTGGCGCTCTTCCTCGTGCGCGAGAAGTTCGATCGGGAGAAAGCGGCGGCCGCGCCGCAAATCTCGGTCTTGCAGGGCTGGAAAGCGCTGCGCGGCATCCGTCCGCTCATGGTGCTGCTCAGCGTCACCTTCCTGATCCAGTTCTCGCTCATGAACACGCAGTCGCTCATTCCGCTGTTCGTGCAGGAACTGCACGGCACGGCGAACCTCGCGTTCTGGTCCGGGACGGTCGGCGCGGTGACCGGCATCTCGAACATGCTGGCGGCGCCGCTGCTCGGCAGGCTGAGCGACCGGATCGGCGCCCACCGCGTGCTCGGGTTCTCGCTTGCCGGCGCCGGTATCATGTTCATCCCGCAGGCGTTCGTCGGCGCGGTATGGCAGCTGCTGGCCGCCCGCTTCCTGCTCGGCCTGTTCCTCGGCGGGCTTGTGCCGAGCGTGAACGCCCTCATCCGGAGGCATACGCCGGAAGGGATGGAGAGCCGGGCCTACAGCTTCAACAGCAGCATGCTCAGCCTCGGCAACATGGCCGGCCCGGTGTTCGGCGGGCTGACGAGCAGTCTGCTCGGCATCAAAGGGCTGTTCCTGCTGTCGGCCGTCCTCCTGATGCTCAACTCGGCGCTCGTCGCTCACACGTCCTTCACGAAAGCGACGGCAAGACCGTCGTAGCCCGGCAGCATCGTCGCGACAAGGCGCGGGTCATGGGCCAGCCGGTCATTGAACGTCCGCATGGCGGCGACGGACGGCCCCTGCGCTCCGGGATCGCCCACCCTTCCGCGGAGCAGCACATTGTCCGCCGTGATGACCGCGCCCGGCCGCGCCAGCCGGATGGCCCATTCCAGATAGTCGGGATACCGTCCCTTGTCCGCATCGATGAAAAAGAAATCGAACCGCCGGCCTTCCCCTGCCAGCTCCTCAAGCGACTGAAGCGCATCGCCGATCCGGTACTCCACGCGATCGCCCAGCCCCGCGGCTTCCACGTGGGACCGGGCGATCGCCGCGTATTCGGGCTTGATCTCGAGCGAAGTCAGCTTGCCGCCTTCCTTGAGGCCGCGGGCGATGCAAATGCCGCTCACCCCGCCGAGCGCCCCGATCTCCAGCGCATCCCGGGCGCCGGACGCTCCGGCGAGAATGGTCAGCAGCCGGCCGTACCCCGGCGCGACCGAGATTTCCGGCATGCCCGCCTCCCGGATGCCTTTCGCCGCGCGCTCCAGATCCGGATCGGCGCCGAACAGCCGGTTCACATAGTCTTCCGCATTCCACATTTGGGGTTCCTCCTTCGCATTCAAGTCCCCTGACCCTTGTCTAATCCGCATGCAATCGCCCATAATGGATTGTATCGCTGTCCGGTCCGATACGGAAGCGAAGTTTAAGCAACGAAGAGGCGAAAGAATTCACGTGTCTGCAACCATGATCAACTTGCTTCGGCTGCTGCGGGATCGGGCGCCGCGCTTGCTGCCGGCCGTCCTTCGATCCGGCCTGCCGCTGTTCGTTCCGGCGATGCTGGTGAAGCTTGCGCTGTTCAACAATTGGATCGATGTTCAGTATATGGAGATGGATGCCGCCGACGCCGTCATCGCGGCCGGCACGCTCCTGCTGCTGTCCGGCTGGACGCTGCTGCTGCCGGTTCGGGCCCGGCTCGTGTCGCTCGCCGCGCTGAACATCCTCTTGACGCTGATTTTGTATGCCGATCTGCTTTATTTTCGCTATTTCCAGGATCTGATCTCCGTGCCGGTGCTGCTCCAGGCGCGGCAGGTCGGCTCGCTCGGCGGCAGCATCGCGGCTTTGCTCGAACCGAATGACGCGCTTCTCTTCCTCGATTGGCCGGTCGCCGCCCTGCTGCCGTGGCTTAAGCTTGCGCGCAAGCGCGGCAAACGCGCGGGCACGCGCCGCGCCGTCCGCGCGGCCGTCTGCGCGGCCGTCTGCGCCGCCGGCTTCCTGATGACCGCCTTGCCGATCCACGAGGCCAGAACCGGCTGGGCCAAGGGACTGTTCGGCGCCGACTGGTGGAACGTGTCGATCTATAATGTGGTCGGGCTGTACGGGTTTCACGCCTATGACGCTTACCAGTATATGAAGCGCCAGTACGCCAGCATGCCGCTCGCCGCGGAAGCGGAAGCCGAATCGGCCGATTGGTTCGCCCAGCGCGGCAAAGCCAGGGAGGCGTTGTCCCGCGATGACCGCTACGGCGCGTACAGCGGCAAGAACGTCATCATGATCCAGGTCGAAGCGCTGCAGTCCTTCGTCATCGGCCGGGAATGGAACGGGCAGCCGGTCACGCCGCGGCTGAACGAGCTTCTCGGGGAGAGCGTCTATTTCGAACGGTTCTACCACCAGACGGCGCAAGGCCGGACCTCGGATGCCGAATTCGCGGCGCAATGTTCCCTGCATCCGCTGGCCTCGGGGTCCGTCTACATCCGCCATGCCGACCGGGCCTACGACTGTCTGCCCGGCATGCTGAAAGAAGCGGGCTATGCGACGGCCGCGTTCCACGCGTATGACGGCGGCTTCTGGAACCGGAACGTCATGTACGACCGGATCGGTTTCGACGCGTTCTACAGCAAGAAACATTTTGTGCTGGACGAGCCGCTCGGCTGGTCGCTCGGCGACCGGTCGTTCCTGCGTCAATCAGCCGAGCGGATCGAACGGCTGAAACAGCCGTTCTACGCTTTTCTCGTGACGCTCTCCAGCCATCATCCCTACGCCCTGCCCGCGTCCGCCGGCTCGTTCGACGCCGGCGAATTCGAGGGCACGATATTCGGCGATTATCTGGCCGCCGTCCATTACGCCGACGCGGCGCTCGGCGAATTTGTCGACCGGTTGAAAGCGAGCGGCCTGTGGGACGATTCGATCGTCGTCATTTACGGCGACCACGACAATTCGATTGCGGAATGGCCGCAGTACGAGCAGTTTCTCGGCCGGCCGCTCAAGCCGGCCGAACGGCTTCTGCTGATGCGCGAAGTTCCGCTCATCCTCCATCTGCCGGACGGCGCCATGGGCGGCGAAGTCCGGTCCGAGCCGGGCGGTCAGCTCGATATCGCGCCGACGATTCTCCATCTGCTCGGCATGGACACCGGCTCGCGGGTCATGGCCGGTTTGCCGCTGCTTGCTGACCGGGAACATAACGCATCCGCCGGCGAACGCCTCATCGTCTTCCGCAGCGGCTCGTTCACGGACGGACAGCTCTATTACACCGCCCGTCCCCCGGAGGAAGGCGGCGGTCTCTGTTACGACGCGCAGACCGGAGATCCGCTTCCCGGATCGCGCTGCGAAGCCGCGAAATCCGCGGCGGAGGAAGAGATCATCGCTTCCGCGCGCGTCGTGGAACACGGTCTGATCGACAAATGGCGCCATGCGGAAGCCGCAAGTACAAAGGCGAAGACCGCCGATCGGTTCGGCTGATCTTCGCCTTTTCTCCTTACGGTTTGATGAATGCCTTTGCTTTCGCAACCGCTTCGTCTTCGGTCGGCGCGGTGACGTACCTTCCATTGACGTAGATGAACGCTTTCCGGGAGCAGGGGCCGCAGTAGTTTTTGCACCCGACCCTGATGTCGGCTTCGGGCGCCAGCTTCTTCAGCTTCGGCAGCAGCGTCTTCACCCGGATATATCTGCACTTGTCGCAGATGCGGATATCGTTGGCCATGACTTATGCTTCCGCTTCTTCCCGTCCCTGCCGGCTAGTGATCGCCGTGGCTGCCCTTGGACGGATTCGTAATCTGGAACCCTTCCTGCGGCAGGTAGAAATAGTCGATCCTCACGCCGTCCAGGAACGGCTCGTTCTTGTCCAGAATGACGTCGATCCCCTTGTCGGTCGTCACCACGACATCCGAGTCGGTCGGCGTATCGAGCGCCAGGCCGTAATGCGCGTGATCGCCATGGCGGTGCGTCACGTAGACGCGAAGCTTCTTGCCCTCGTGCTCCGGCTTGTTCAGCTCGGCAAGCAATACCTTGGCGGCATTGCGGGAAATTTTGCATTTCATCCGTGATCCGTCCCTTCGCTGCGGTGCGGCCGTTTCCAGACGGAAGCCGCCGGGCTGTCCGGCCGCGCTTCATTCTATTGTAATGAACCGGCCCGCGAAGTTCAACCGGAAGTTCAACGGATGCACGGCACCCGCCAGACAATCGGCACGCCGGCCGTCTGTTCCTTCAGCCATTGCCGGGCAATCGTCTGGAACAGCTCCGGATCGCCGCTGCAATAAAATTGATGGACGGGCACATCCGTCCACTCGGACAGCCGGCCCGACTCCTGCAGCATCGTGCTGATGTCGCGCGCCGTCTCTTGCGCCGAGCTGATCAGCGCGATATCCGGTCCCATCGCGGCCGAAATGGCGTCCGCCAGGAACGGATAGTGCGTGCAGCCGAGAATCAGCGTGTCGATCGGGGTGCGGCGCAGCGGCTTCAGCGTCTCGGCCACGATGCGGTACGTCTCGGGGGACTGGAACGCTCCCCGCTCCACGATCGGCACGAACATCGGACAAGCCAGGCTGACCACCTGGATGCGGGGCGACAGCGATTTGAGCACCCGTTCGTAGGCGCCGCTCCGGATCGTGCCTTCCGTGCCGATGACGCCGATCGTCCCCGTCGTCGTCCGCTTGACGGCCGCCCGCGCCCCGGGCCGGATGACGCCGACGACGGGCGCCTTCACGTGCGGACGGATCGCTTCCAGCGCATATGCGGTTGCCGTGTTGCAGGCCACGACGATCAGTTTCGGGTCGAATCTGGCCAGGAAATCGACGATTTCCCGCGTGAACCGGATGACCTCTTCTGCCGGCCGGGGACCGTAAGGCGCGCGCCCCGTATCCCCGAAGTAGATGATCCTCTCCCGCGGAAGCTGACGCATCACCTCTTTGACGACCGTCAGCCCGCCCACTCCGGAATCCAGTATCGCAATCGGTTGTCGCACAAATACACCGCTTTCCTCGTCATCATTCCGCCTTATGCCGTCAACCATACAGTATGACGGGGCGGGAGGAAACGTACCTGCGCCGAAGCGGATTTGACGCGGCTTGGGCGCGGAGGACGGGCGCGGCCGCGCAAGCGGAAGCCGTGCGGCGCATATGGACAAATGTCCGGCGCTCCGCTATCATCAGGTACGCAGCATATTCGGCATCAAGGAGTCGTCGGCATTGCTCACGGATCATACCCGTTTTCTGCTGGGCGTCAATCCCGCTCCCGGATCCGGCGAACTTTCCGTCATTTTCTGCGGAGAAGGCGATCCTGTCGGGGGGCACAAGATCGGCCCGGCGGTCCACGATTACTACCTGATCCATACGGTCATCTCCGGCAGCGGTCTGTTCGTCGCCGGAGGACAGACGTTCGAATGCAAGGCGGGGGACACGTTCTTCATCTTCCCCGGCGAACTGTTCAGCTACGAGGCCGACGCAAACGATCCGTGGCGCTACGCCTGGGTGGCGTTCACCGGAACGGCGGCATACGGCCTGCTGGGCAAGATCGGTGTGACGACGGACCGGCCCGTCATCCGCGGCGCCGCCCGCAGGGCGCTGCCGCTCTTGCGCCGCATCCGGACGCTGCTCGAACGCGCCGAGTCGCCGCAGCTTGCGGATCTGGAGAGCGCCGGTTATCTGCGGCTGCTCCTCGCCGCCTACGGAGCGGCATCGGGGGCGCATGCCGCGGCGGAAAGCCGCTCGGACATGGAGCGGCAGATCGTGCAGGCCGTGCGCCTGCTGTCCACCAACTACGCGCAGCCGATCTCGATCGACCGGCTGGCGCGTTCGTTCGGCTATCACCGCACCCATTTCTCCACGATGTTCAGGCGGGCGGTCGGACTTTCGCCGAAGCAATATTTGCTGAAGATCCGCATGGAACGCGCCGCATCGCTGCTGATGACGGCGCTGCCCATCGAGCAGGTCGCGTCATCGGTCGGCTTCGGCGATCCGCTCTACTTCTCGAAGCAGTTCCGCAGATGGAGCGGGCTTTCGCCGACCGATTACCGCAATGCGAAGCGACGGCCGGAGGAGCCTTGATTCCCCGTCCGGCCGCGGCTTCAGACCGCTTCTTCCCGAAGCGTCCCGTCCGAATCCTCAGGGCCGTCAGCGGTTATGGAGACTTCCGCTTTCTGTTCCGGCGCGCCCGCCTGCTCCGCACCCTCCCGCTTCTTCCGGCGCCATACGGCCGCGGCATCGAACAGTTCAGCCGCGAACTTGCCGGCTTTCTCGCCGGCTTCGCCGGCTGCCTTCACCGTCTGCCGCGCCCCTTCGGCAATGTCCTTGCGCAGCGCCTTGCCTTCCTTCGGGGCGAGGAGCAGTGCCGTGACCGCTCCGATGGCCGCGCCCGCGGCCGTTCCGATCAGAAAACCTTTGATTTCGCGTTTCGTCGCCATAAGCTTGTCGCTCCTTTCATTCCGGATCGCGCATATCGTCCGCCATGCGGTCCGGGTTGGCGGCGGCTGCGCGCTTCGTCTGCCACCATTTCCAGACGGACCAGCCGAGTTCGGCCCAGTCGAGCGTCTCGCCGATCCGCGCCCGGCCGCTTACGATGGCCTGTTCGACATGGGCGCTTGCTGCGCGATCGACCGCTTCGGTTATCCGGCTGACCGTCGACGCGGAGCGCCGGACGGCTCCTTCCCACTGCTGCGCCGCATCCAGCAGCCGGTCCAACCGTTCCACCTGCCGGCCCGTACGCCGCATCACCTGTCCGGCTTCCGCCGCAAGCCCGCGGATTTCACGCAGCAGCGGCACGGATTCGGCCTCGATGCTGCGGATCGTCTGTTCGAACCGGTTGAGCCGCTTCATGAGGCCGCGCAGCGCGGCCAGCAGCGCAATCGTCAGGACGACGAACGATGCCGCCGCGGCGGCGGCGCTCCATTCCGCCATTTCCGCCCCTCCCTTCGGCCGCATTTCTGGACGAATGCCCAATTCGTATAGCCATTATAGTCAGCGGGCGCTTGTCTTGACACAAGCAAAACGAAAATGCGCTTCTCACGCGAGAAGCGCGGTCGTTATGCGTACCAGGAAGCAAAACGGATTAAGCCGCCTTTTTCGGCGGCTCCTTTGTTTTGCGTACCAAGAATCAAAAAACGGCGGGAGAACTTCTCCCGCCAACAACCGTTCAAAATTATTCAACCGATATGCGATAAGTGCATTTGTTGCCGCCCTTGGCGAGGCATTCGATCCGCTCGACATCCGCCTCCAGCAGATCGCGGAACAGCGCGAGCTCGCAGCTGCACGCCTGCTCGTAGCGCGCGGCGACCTGGGCGATCGGACAGTTGTATTCGTGAAGCAGATATTCCCGTTCGGACGCGGTCTCGACTTCGACCATATAGCCGCCGTCGTTCTGGATGGACGCCAGCTCGCCGATCCGCTCGGGCAGCGGCTTGCCCGCCATCCGCCCGGCATGCCGCTTGTACAGCATCTTCCGGCGCGCTTCGAACATCCGGGCCGCCGCGCCTTTCTGCCCCTCTTCCTGCTCCAGCAGATCAAGCAGATCCAGCGCCAGCAGATGATAGTTCTTCGGAAAGAATTGTTCCGCTTCCGCCGTCAGTTCATAGACGTAGGCCGGACGGCCCATCGGCTGCCTCACCGGTGTCGCCGCCGCGTATCCGTCGCGCTCCAGCGCCGCCAGATGGCGCCTGACGGCCATCTCGGTCAGGCCGAGCTCGCACGCCAGTTCGCCGGCCGTTGCAGATCCCCGGGTCTTCAGCAGCTTGAGCACCGTCTGCCGGGTCGGTCCGTCATGCCGCCGGACTTCGCCGGGCGGCCGCTCCTTGCCGCTCTTCACCGCCAATGCGCCCACCTCCGTACGACCTGCGATGCTTGAATATTGATATTGTACCTTACGCCGCATGATTCGTAAATCGACAAAAAACGCCGATCGCTTGACCGGCGGCAAGTTTGGACTGAGCGGCTTACCCGAGTTCCCGCTCGAGATACGATACAACGTCCTGCCTGAACGCGCGCAGCACGTCCGGAATCCGCGGCGTCAGCGGATGGAGCGCGGCACGGTCCCACTGCCAATAATCCTGCACCAGCGGCTTGCGCAGCCGGACCAGCTCGGCGAGCGGCGCTTTGCGTTCGGCCGGGAACACGCCTTCTTCGCCGATAATATCGATAATGTCTTCATAACTGCTCGCATCGCGCATGATGAAGCCGTCGATCAGATAGCTGCCGACATCCGTCACAATCTCGACGGCCAGGTGCAGCGCGCGTTCCTGCGCGAGCCCCTGCAGCACCGTGCCCTGCCAATCGGCCGCCAGCGTCTCGAGCGCATCGGCAACGTCGGGCAGCGCATTCAGACGATGGTCGATCTGTTCGCGATTGACGTAATACACCTGATCGTTCCTCCGTTACTGCGATTTGCGCTTCCGCGCCTTGCGTTTCAGCCAGACCGTCATGACGATGCAGCTGATGATGATGACCAGCAGATAGGTCATCATTTCGTAGACGTCACGCATGCTGCCGCACCTGCTCCCTTTAATTGGTCTCGTAGTCGACGGAGACGGACGCTTCGCCGGCTTCGCTCATGTACCGGACAATCTCCTGATGGACGGGGTGAATCTGGTAGGCGCCCAGCGCTTCCAGCGAATCAAACTTCGCGGTGAGCGCGATATCATACGACCGGCCGGAACGCAGCACGTCGACGCCGACCTCCAGCGACAGCAGCTCGTCGATCTTGCCTTCCATGCTGTGCAGCACTTGCGCCGTGCGCTCGATGTTCTCCGGACTGCGGTCTTTCAGGCGAAACAATACAATATGGGTGATCACCCCGTCATCCCTCCCGGAAATGCATGGCCTTGCGCCTTCGGACACATAATATACCACGAGAACCATCCCGGGCAACCGCCCCGGCAGAGGAGGCTCACGCCCGATGCGATATCCCGTCACGATCGTCATGACCCTGATCGCGCTTGCGCTGTGCCTGTACAATTATACAGGATACGATCCGCACAATTTCGTCTTCTTCATGTTCAGCCCGCCGGCATGGGTGGCCGATCTGCTCGTCGATATCCACGAGGCTAGCGTCCTGCTCCTGTATGCGCTGACGCTGATGACCTACGCGCTGATCGGCTTCATCGCGGACCGCCTGATCCAGCGCGGGCGGAGCAAAAGCCGCGCCCCGGCCTGATCCGCACGCAAAAAGGAGCCCGCCTTCCCACGGGCTCCTTCGTCATGCCGGTTTCCGACCCGGATCACGCCGCTTCCACGATCAGCTTCGCCTTCATGTCGGTATGTCCGATTCCGCACGGGATCGAGCAGTGGATCTCGTATTCGCCGGGTTGATCGAACACGACGTCCTGCTGCAGCGTATCGCCTTCCAGCTTGATGCCGAAATCCGCGATCTCGATGCCGTGAACGCCGCTTACGTTCTGCAGCACGAGACGGATGCTCTCGCCCTGCTTCACGCGGTATTCGGGCTGGTCAAAGGTGAAATCGCTGTACGCCTGAATCTTGAGCAGCGTCATTCCCTCGGGCAGGTTCGCCGACTCATCGACCGGTTTCTCCGGAAGCTCGAACGCGAGCAGATACAGTCCGAACACGGAAGCCGCGATGAATACGACGAACATGATCCATTTGTGCATTGCTACGTGCTCCCCTTTGTGCTGTAAATGTCTATCCCTTATATTAACCAACATGATCCGCTCTTCTCAACCTTAATGTGAGAGGAGTCGAAAAGTTTTTGCCCTTATGTGACAAAACGTTGAACGCTCAGTCCCGGGCGGCGTACCGCTTGAGCAGCCTTTCCGCTTCCGCGCGCACGAAACTCCACGGCATTGTGAAATGATGGTGGTATCCCCGGCAGACGTAGGCCGCCGTGAGCCCTTCCGGCTCCTTCCGCTCCTCGTACACCTTGATGCCGGCCGTCCGGAACATCCGCCGCAGCGCGGCCAGCTCGAGCAGCGCCCGGTCCTGCAGCCCGCGCAGCATGGATTCGTAGAAGCGCGGCAGCTTCAGCCTCGACGAGTCGACGACGCGGATATCGTGATCGAGGATGCGGACGGCGATGCCAAGCAACACGTATCGCTTGACGGCTTCCAGCTCGTCTTCGCTCTGCAACGGCGGCCGGGACGGCTGCCGCTCCGGCGCCGGCTTCCCGGGCCCGCCCCGCGGCTGTCCGGATTCGGCCCCCGGCTGGCCGTGCGCCACAGGAGCCGCGGCGGGCGGCATGGACGCCGCGCCGGCACTGCCCGTCCGTCCGCTGATCTCCGCGGCCATATTGATCCCCCCATAATGCGAACGTGTGTTCTTATTATAGCCGCTGACCGGCCTGTGATCAAGGGGGCGACGGCGGAAGATTGCGGCAGGGACGGGACGCGCTTCCGTTATTGCTGTTTCCCGTCGGGCGGCTCCCGGTCGCGCAGCACCGCGATAAGCGATTTCAACTTGTCCGGGAAGGGGATCCCGAGCTCCCCGCAGTTCTCCGCGATCGAGATCAGTTCGTTGGCCAGATAGAAATAAATCGCGCCGCTCATCACCGCCGAACCGCCGCCGAGCAGCACGTCGATCCGGTGGGCGAGCAGGATGACGAGCAGCATGATTCCCTTCATCGTCAGCCCGCGGAAACCGATGGTGCTGGACAACCCCTGCTTCCGCTTCACCGCCGCCGCGACGCCGGTCACATAGTCGACCCCGATCGCGACCACCAGCGCCGTGAGCGCCTCGGACCATCCGCCGTAAGCGAACGAGAGAATGGAACCGACCACCGCTCCCGCCGACGACAGAACCAGCCCGGGCGTGAGATGCAGCGTCATGTCGATCCCGCCTTTCCGCATCATCGCCGAATGATGACCTTCTTCCCGGCGCCGTCCCAAACGACGCGCGCGCCGAGCGTTTCGGCGAGCCGGCGGACCGGCACGAAGCCTGCGCTGCCGAACACTTTCGTCGGCCACGGCTCGCCATTGATGAGCACTTCGCCATTGTTCCAGCCGACGGAGGCGCCGAGCGCTTCGCCGATCGCCCGCGCCGGTCCCCACGTGATCCCGTCGATCGCACAGCCGTCCCCGATCTTGCTGCCGTCAATTTCAATCGCAACCGGCATGGCGCCCTCCGGGACCTCGTCCGCCTCCCGGTCATACCGCCGCAGGCCGTGCGCGTTCATGATGTCGATCAACTTGTCCGCGTAGCGCGGGTCCGTCGCGTATCCGCTTGCCTGCAGCGCCCTCGCCTGCTTCTCCGGCTCATCGGCCGCCCGGACCGGGGCGTAGCGCGGCAGCCGCAGCAGCAGGTCCTGGTCTTTGTAGCAGTCATATATGCTGTCGTAAGCGCGGAAGTCGGCCGATTCGAAGACGTTCCGCCCGTCCCGCACTTCCCATGTCGAGCGGTTCACGGTTTTGCCCCGCCAATACGCGTTCGGCTTGCCGCTGCCGACCTTGATGCCGCAGACGTTGTTCCAGGAAGGAATAACCCCGCCGGTCTCGAGCAAATTTTGCGCCAGCCGGACGGATACGAAAAGCGGCGATCCTTCACGCCGGACGCGGATGGCGATCGGCGCCAATGTCCGGAAAAACTGCTCGCGCGTCATGCCGGACACCTCCTTTTCAAAGAGCAGACACTTGTCCTGCTGCCAGAATATGCGGACGGCGCGCAGGGGGTGCGGGCGATTGTGCAAGCCTCCGGCCGATGCCGGCGCCCGATCGCCCAATTGTGGTGCATTTTAGCACCAGATCCGGGCCGCTGCCGGCTCTGAAACGGCCTCCGCACGCACCCTTGACCGGCGAAAATCCCGCCTGTTATACTGATCCTGAACCATGCGACAATTTGAAGGCAATGCTACCTTCGGGTACAACCTCGACGGCTTCATGCGGGAGGTTGTGCCTTTTTTGTTGCGCCGAATTGCCGAATTCAAGATCGGGAGGGATCGGGATTATGCTGCTCGAAGCGATCGAACACCGTCCCAAGGGGAACTGGGCCAGCGCCAGCGGCCCCGGCACGGTGGAGCTGCGTCTGCGGACAAAGCGGGATGATGTGCGGGAGGTGAGCGTGCTTTTCGGAGACAAATACGCGTGGGACCGGACGAAAGCCGTCCAGCCGATGCGCAAGTTCGCCTCCGACGCGCTGTTCGATTACTGGCAGGCGTTCGTCACGCCGCCTTTCCGGCGGCTGCGCTACGCGTTCCGGATCGACGACGGACAGACCGCCGTCTGGATGACCGAGTTCGGGTTCGAGGCGGACTTGCCGGCCAATCCGCAGAACCTGTTTGAATTTCCGTATGTCAACCCGTGCGACATTTTCGAACCGCCGGCCTGGGTGAAGGACGCGGTGTTCTATCAGATTTTCCCCGAACGGTTCGCGAACGGCGATCCGACGAACGATCCCGAAGGCACCCGGCCCTGGGGCGGCGAGCCGACGCCGTCGAACTTCTTCGGCGGCGACCTGCAGGGCGTGATCGACCATCTCGACTACCTGTCAGAGCTCGGCGTGACCGCGATCTACTTCACGCCGGTCTTCGAAGCGCCGACGAACCACAAATACGATACGCGCGACTATCTGAAGGTCGACCCGCATTTCGGCACGAACGAGAAGCTGAAGGAGCTCGTCGACGCGTGCCACGCCCGCGGCATCCGCGTCCTGCTCGACGCCGTGTTCAATCACGCCGGCCGCACCTTCCCGCCGTTCCAGGACTGCCTGGAGAAAGGCGAAGCGTCGCGGTACGCGGATTGGTTCCATGTGCGGGAGTGGCCGCTCACCGTGAAGGACGGCATCCCGACGTTCGAGACGTTCGCGTTCACCGACCACATGCCGAAGTTCAATACGGAGAACCCCGAAGTACAGGATTACCTGCTCGGCGTCGCGCGCTACTGGATCGAAGAAGTCGGCATCGACGGCTGGCGGCTCGATGTCGCGAACGAAGTCGACCACCGGTTCTGGCGCAAGTTCCGCGACACCGTGAAGGCGGCCAAGCCCGACGCCTACATTCTCGGCGAGATCTGGCACGACGCGCTGCCCTGGCTGCAGGGCGACCAGTTCGACGCGGTCATGAACTACCCGTTCACCACGGCCGTGCTCGACTTCTTCGTCGAGCGGAAGCTCGACGCCAGGGGATTCGCCGACCGGCTCGGCCGTCTGCTCGCCGCCTACCCGACGCGGGCAACAGAAGTCGCCTTCAATCTGCTGGGCAGCCATGACACGCCGCGCCTGCTGACGCTGTGCGGCGGCAACACGGCGCTCATGAAGCTCGCCGCCCTCGTGCAGTTCACGTTCATCGGCACGCCGTGCCTGTACTACGGCGACGAGATCGGGCTGACCGGCGGCCACGACCCCGGCTGCCGGAAGTGCATGGAATGGGACCCGGCGCGCCAGAACCGGGATCTGCTGGCGTTCTACCGCTGGCTGATCGCGCTGCGCCGCGGCGCGGAGCCGCTTCGCACGGGCGAATTCCGCGTGCTCCGCGCCGAAGCCGGCGAGCGGGTGTTCGCCTATGTCCGCGCTTCCGGGCAAGAGCAGTACGCGATCGTTGTCAACAACCAGGATCAGCCCGCATCGGTTCGGCTTGCGCTCGGCGAGGGTACGTGGACGGACGTCCGCACGCGGGAGACGGTGGATACCCCGGGCGGCGCGGCGGAAATCGCCCTGGAGCCGTTCGGTTTCCGGGTCTTGCATGCATCCGCCAGCTGACGTTCGGCGCCCGGACGCCCTGTGCATGAACAGAAGAAGCCTCCCGGCAATCCCCAGAGCCGGGAGGCTTCCAGCTGTTATCCGTTCGCCCGGGTCGGATCGAGAATGAGCTTCACGCCCTCCGTCCGCAAATGGTCCATCCGGTACGCCCAGTCCTTGAACCGTTCGAACACTTCGTCCGAGCAGCCGAACACGCGCTTCACTTCCTCGAGAATCCGCAGTTCATGCTCGCCCAGGGTGCCGTCCGCCAGCACCAGCAGCATCAGTTCCGCGAGGAACACGTGTTTCACCTGTTCATCCTGTATCCCCTTGAGCCAGGTCTCGATATCGTCGGCGCCGTCAACGGCCGTCACTGCCTCTTCCGCCATGCCGAGTTCGTCCACGAAAGCGTGCAGATAGCTGCGCTCATTGCGCGCGACGAATCCGTCCGCGCCGGCCAAGAGGCGCGCGAGCCGCATGAAGGCGATTTTGTGCTCCGGTTTTTGCAGCAGATGAAGGTACAACGTTCCCAGCTCCTTGCTGTGTCTTTGTCGGTTGTGATTCGACACCGGCTGTCGAAACTCCTGCCGGATCCGACGCCCGCTTCGCCGGCCGCCGCCCCGCGCGGGTCCGCCAGCCTACAGGATGCCGCTGAGACTCCCCCCGCGCGCGAACAGCCGGTCGATCCGCTTCTCGACGGCGGGATCGGGCACGAGCGGCGGCGCATGGTGCGGCTTTGACCGCGCGTCGATCACGACGTTGTCGCAGCCCCAATGCTTCCAGGCGTATTCGGCGTTGACGCCGTATATATCATGCGACGGGTTGCTGCGGGTAAACGTCACCCACAGGAAGTTGCGCAGCGACTCGGCGGCAAACCCGCTGTCGTCAACGAGTACGATCAGCGGACATTCCGTCAGCGGTCCGCGCGCGGCAAGCGCGTCCGTCAGCCCGCGCAGCTGCCGCTCCGCCTCGCCGTAGCTGCCGAACGCCGGCCCTTCGAGGACGACGACGCCCGGCATGACGACCCTCGCGCCGCCGAATTCCCCGAGATCGCGCAGCGCTTCCGGCACTTCGGTGCACAGGTCCCGCACCTTCGGGCCGCACGCCGCGAAGATCACCTTGCTGCCCTCGTTCAGGCCGGTGCCGGAATAGTCGAGGGTGTCGATCGTCGTGTTCGTCTGAAAATGTATGTCGCGCCGAAGGTCGATCCGTTCGAGCATCCAACCGAAAAACTCCTCGATCCGGTGCGTGCTGAGCGGCCGGTCCTCCTCCGCGGTGATGAACAGATATTTCGCCAGGCTGAGCTGCCCCGTGCCGAGAATCCGGTTCGCGATCGTGAGCAGCTCCATCGGCCGGCGCAGCTCCGCGTACGGCGCATACCGCTCGCTGCCGATCGCGAGCAGCAACGGGTGCACGCCCGCGGCGTCGACGGCGTGCACTTCCTTCACGCCGGGAATTTCCTGCTTCACGGCATCGCCGGTCAGCTCATGGATCAGCTCCCCGAAGGCGGTGTCTTCCTGCGGCGGGCGGCCGACGACCGTGAACGGCCAGATCGCGTTCCGCTTGGCGTACACCTTGTGCACGCGCATGACGGGAAAAGGATGGACCAGGCTGTAGTAGCCGAGATGATCGCCGAACGGCCCTTCCGGTTTCGTCTCGCCGGGACGGATCTCGCCCGTGATGACGAAGTCGGCGTCCAGGCTCAGAAAATGGCCGTCCGCATAGCCGTACCGGAACCGGCGGCCGGCCAGCAGGCCGGCGAACGTCAGTTCGCTGAGGCCCTCCGGCAGCGGCATGACGGCCGCCAGCGTATGGGCGGGCGGCCCGCCGACGAAGATGCTGACCTTGAGCGGCTCCCCCCTTCGGGCCGCCTTGTGCTGGTGAATGCCGATGCCGCGGTGAATCTGATAGTGCAGCCCGATCTCGCGGCCCGGCACATACTCGTTGCCGCTGAGCTGCACGCGGTACATCCCGAGGTTCGCGTGCATCGGCCCGGGCTTGTCCGGATCTTCCGTGTAAACTTGCGGCAGCGTGATGAATGCTCCGCCGTCCATCGGCCAGAACCGGATATGCGGCAGATCGGAGACGGCGATCTCTTCGAACGCGGCGGCAACGTTGCGCACCCGCTTCGGCAGCGCGCTCAGCGCCGCCCAGGCCGCCCCGGCTTGCGACAGCGGCTTCCGCAGCGCCTGCATCGGATCATTGCGCAGCGCAATGACGCGCTGCGCCGCCTCCCATGTGCGGCGGAAAATAAACCGGCTCCGCTCGAGTGTGCCGAACAGGTTCGACACGGCGCGGTAGCGCGTTCCTTTCACATTCTCGAACAGCAGCGCCGGTCCCCCGGCTTCGTGCACGCGCAGATGGATCGCGGCCATCTCCAGCTCGGGGTCCACTTCCTCGCGAACCCGGACCAGATGGCCGTTCCGCTCCAGATCCAGCACGCAGGCTTCCAACGATCGGTACATCGGAACGCTCCTTTCCGAAAGCGGCTCGGACAATCGAGTAGGAGGGGGCGGCTAGCCCCCGACCTCTCACACCACCGTACATGCGGGTCCGCATACGGCGGTTCCGTAAGGTTAACAAAGTTCCAGGTAACGAGAAAGCAGACTTTTCAGCCCTTTCGCTTCCCGGTAGGAAGTCGGAAGGGCATTGTTTGTGTTACGGGACATTTCCCACGGACCACGGCGTGAGTTCGCCATCATTCGAGCCGCCCATTCGGGCACGCCGAGTGCACGGAGATTACGCAATCTGGTCTTGGGTCTCTTCCATTGTTTCCACAGACACATGCGCAGTCGCCTGCG
>NZ_QEWA01000019.1:0-26046 GCF_003390775.1 Thermobacillus sp.
AAGTGCTGCACAGGAGCCTCCTCCTTTGAGTGTGTGTTTTTTGCCAAATTCTACTCTACCAAAGGAGAGGCTCTCTTTCTATGCCCGCTTTTTCCAATCTTTACCCCAACACAAATTTTACTCTAACATGACGATCCCGCTTGGCGTCGATTGCTTGAAATGGAAGCCGGGCAATGTTTCACTCAGTTCAAGATAAGGATTCTCTTGCCCGGCAAGATTGGATGTCATCACGGTCGCCACATCGATTCCCGTACCAAGCCAGGGCTGATGGCCTTCTTCGTATTGCTCGAAGACATACTCCGGCAAATATTCGATCGTTCCGTCGTTATAATAGGGAATGGAAGTTCTCGGCCGTTGGAAAACGTCCTCCGGCAGCTCATAAAACACGATTGACCTTGCGGCGCGCAAATCGGCGGATTGGACTTGCCCCTCCGTTCCGGCGGCTCGGTTGGGATGCCACGTGATTTTGGAAATATACAACACCTCGTGGCCGGGCGGGGCTTCCAGTTCGATCTCATACCTTCCGACGTCGGGTACGAACAGTTCATAACGCCGTTCCGCCGTCTCCTTCATGACCAGCCCTTCCGACGTTTGCCGTTCACCTTCGGCGCTGGCGGTCCAATCCAGTTCCGCGTCCTCCCGTCCCGTGAGATTGGACGTCAGAGCCATCACATCATCGATTCCGGTCTGATGTCCGGTTCGACGTTTCCCGGACGCCCTGATGTCCTCCTCCGACAGAAACCTGATCTTGCCCTTGTCATAATACGGAATCGAAGAAACCGGCAGTTGCAAGATGTCGTCCGTCAATTGATAAATTAAGACAGGGATGCGAACCGGTTCCTTGCGCGGCTCAACGGCTGGCTCTTCGGAAGGGAGATCCCTGTCTGGCACGTCTGTCCCATCCGTCTCCGTCGTATTTGCCTGTTCCGCCTCCGCTTGCGATCCGGCCTCTGTCGGCAAGCCGTTCTCTCCGGATGGACTGACTTCGTCGGTTGTGATATTACCGCCGTTTTGTGCCATATCGTCCTGTACAGCTGCGCGTTGGCATCCCGATAACACCAGAGCAATAATGAGCAATAGAAATCCTATTTGTCTGCCTGATCTCCACATTTTCCCTCCACCACCTTATTTTTTCACCCTAACTAGACGATCAACGGGATACAGAAGTTGAGTTGACCGGATTTGGGTGACGAGTCCGCGGATCGGCAGCCGATCGCAGGTCGAGGGACTTCGTCGGGGGAGGGATGTTGGGAACGAAAAGAAAACAGCGTCTGATTGCCAACGCTGGCAATCAGACGCTGTGACGAACGGCCGCGAGATCATCCCAACGCAGGGTTCCGCCCGCTTATCACCCCTGCAACTCTAGACTTCAGCCTTCAGTTCAAGCAGCGCGTCGCGCAGCTCGGCCGCACGCTCGAACTGCAAGTTCTTCGCCGCTTCCTTCATCTCGGCTTCCAGCCGCTGGATCAGCTTCATCTTCTCTTTCTTGGACATCTTGCCGTAGGCGTCCGTTCCGTACTCGGCCTTCGATTCGGCGACCTTCACCGCTTCGATGACGTCGTGCACTTTCTTGCGGATCGTCTGCGGCACGATGCCGTGCTTCTCGTTGAATGCGATCTGGATCGAACGGCGGCGCTCCGTCTCGCGGATCGCCCGTTCCATCGAATCCGTGATCGTGTCGGCGTACATGATGACCCGGCCGTCCGCGTTGCGCGCCGCCCGGCCGATCGTCTGGATGAGCGACGTCTCGGAGCGGAGGAACCCTTCCTTGTCCGCGTCCAGAATGGCGACAAGCGACACTTCCGGCAGGTCGAGACCTTCGCGCAGCAGGTTGATGCCGACGAGCACGTGGAACGTGCCGAGGCGCAGATCCCGCAGAATCGCCATCCGCTCGAGCGTCTTGATGTCCGAGTGGAGGTAGCGGACCTTGATGCCGACTTCCTTCAGGTAGTCGGTCAGATCTTCCGCCATCTTCTTCGTCAGCGTCGTCACGAGCACGCGCTCGTCCTTCGCGATCCGTTCGCGGATCTCGCCGAGCAGATCGTCGATCTGCCCCTTCGTCGGGCGCACTTCGACGACCGGGTCGACGAGGCCCGTCGGCCGGATGATCTGTTCGACCACTTCCTGGCAATGCTCCAGCTCATACGGTCCGGGCGTCGCGGATACGTAGATGAGCTGGTTCGCCTTCGCCTCGAACTCTTCGAACTTGAGCGGCCGGTTGTCCAGCGCGGACGGCAGCCGGAAACCGTGCTCGACGAGCACTTCCTTGCGCGCCCGGTCGCCGTTGTACATCGCGCGGATCTGCGGCAGCGTCACGTGCGACTCGTCGACGACGATCAGAAAGTCGTCCGGGAAATAGTCGAGCAGCGTGTACGGCGTCGAGCCGCGCTCGCGGAACGTCAGCGGCCCCGAATAGTTCTCGATGCCGGAGCAGAAGCCCATCTCCGCCATCATTTCGAGGTCGTAGCGCGTCCGCTGCTCCAGACGCTGCGCCTCGAGCAGCTTGCCCTGCGACCGGAGCTCCTCCAGCCGCTCCTCCAGTTCGCGCTCGATATTTTTCAGGGCGATCTTCATCTTCTCTTCATGCGTGACAAAGTGGGAAGCCGGGAAAATGGCAACATGGTTCCGCTCCCCGATGATCTCGCCCGTCAAGGTATCGATCTCGGTGATCCGTTCGATCTCGTCGCCGAACATCTCGACCCGGATCGCCCGCTCATGGCTGCCCGCCGGGAAGATCTCGATCGTGTCGCCCCGCACGCGGAACGTGCCGCGCACGAAGTTGAGATCGTTCCGCTGGTACTGGATGTCGACCAGCTTCCGCAGGATGGCGTTGCGCGGCTTCTCCATGCCGACGCGCAGCGACAGGACGAGGTCGCGGTACTCGTCCGGCGAACCGAGGCCGTAGATGCACGACACGCTCGCCACGATGATGACGTCGCGCCGCTCGAACAGCGAGCTGGTCGCGGAGTGCCGCAGCTTGTCGATCTCGTCGTTGATGCTGGAATCTTTCTCGATATAGGTATCCGTCTGCGGAATATAGGCTTCCGGCTGATAATAATCGTAATAACTGACGAAGTAGGAAACCGCGTTGTTCGGGAAAAATTCCTGGAACTCGCTGCAAAGCTGCGCCGCCAGCGTCTTGTTGTGGGCGATGACGAGCGTCGGGCGGTTCAGTTCCTTGATCACATTGGCGATCGTGAAGGTCTTGCCCGTGCCCGTCGCGCCGAGCAGCGTCTGGTGCTTCTTGCCTTGCCGGACGCCCTCCACCAGCTTCGCGATCGCTTCGGGCTGATCACCCTGAGGCTTGTAATCGGAGACAAGCTCGAACGGTTTGTCCAGGACGGTAATCGATTCTCGCATCGGTCTTGCTTCCCTCTCCTTCCGGCTGCCCGCTTCCGGCGGGCGAATCCGTCGCTCCGGGCCGTCCGCCATTATCGGTATGCCCCATGCGGCGGGCTTGCAGACGCCGGATGGACCAATCCTTTCCTCTGTCGCCAGCCGAATGAGAATAAATGTTCCCATTCGATTATACCCGTTCTCCACACGCCGCGCAATTACGGAAATGCAGACAAAAAAATCCGCCCCCGTCATGGCTGGACGCGGGGACGGCTTGGTGAGAAAGTCCGGCGGCCGGTCGGCCTGTCCGGCCTTCGCCGGAAAAAATCGCGATGCCCCTGACCGGTCCGGTCCGGTGCTGCCGGACGGTCTTCAACTTCGGACGGTCTTTCCGGCATCATGGCCGAATGGTCACGATACCGCCGGGCGCGCTGCGCGATGCCTGAATGCGCCGGATCTCCTGATCCGACAGCCTGCGGCCGACGAGGATGAGCGAGGACGTCTGGTTGTTGAAGCCGAGCGTCCGCAGGTCCGCCACCGACTGGCTGCCGCGGAAGACGCGGTACGGGCCCTGGTAGTTGATGTCGCGGAACAGCACCAGCGTCACCTGGTTCGGCCTCGACTGGTTGCTGACCCGGAAGCTGGACAGCTCGTCATTGAACCGGAATGCCCGCAGGTCGCGTACCGCAACGCCCCGGCGCTGGAACAGGATGCGGCGGCCGGAGAAATTGACTCCCGACCACAGCGCGAGTCACAGATTGCCGGTTGCCACTTTGCATCACCTCTTTCCGTTCGGACTGCTTGCAATATATGTCCGTTCGAGAAGGAGGTGTGGACAAGCATGCTGGTAATTTTTCATCAATCTTGCGCGGCGCTGCCCGCATCGGACGGGCGTCCTTCCGCGGCCGCCGGATCGGAAGCCGGAGCGGTATGCGCAACCTCCGCCGCGGGCGCCGATCCGCCCCGCCGGCGGAAAGGACGGCTCCACGGCAGCAGCCCGATCAACGACCGCGGCGCGCCGCTCACGGTGTAGGCGGCGTCTTCGAACGGCGCCAGCACGAGGCCGAGCTGATGGTGTTCATTCTCGTAGCGCGCGCGCTGCACAAAGCGGACATGGCCCTCGTGGTTGAGCAGCTCGATCTTGCAGAACGCCGGATTGGCCAGCAATCCGTCGTACAGCTCCTCCGGCGTGCGGACGGCGGTGCCGTTCACCTTGCTCACGATCTCGCCGGGCTCGATGCCGAGCTGCGCCCCCGACGATCCGGGCAGCACCGCGAGCACCCGCAGCCCGTTCCCTTCGTGGGCGTACAGCGGGCTTGCCGCCGCTTCCCTGCTCCGCTCGATGAAGGATGCGATCTCGCGCAGCGCCGGCACGGCCGCCGCGGCGGCCGGCAGCAACAGTTCCCATTGGGCGGCCGCCGCCCCCGCAACAGCGGCGATCAGCCCGGTCCACAAGAGCTCCCGCGCGGTACGCGCAGCCTTCGCCGCCGGCAGGAGCGACGTCGTCCGCCAGACGGAGCCGATGACGACCGGCAGGCCGAGCAGCGTCCAGCCCTGCGGTTCGCCCAGGCTCCAGAACAGCGGCGTCCACGGCAGTTCCGCGGCGCCGGCGGACGTTCCGGCGGCCGGCACGAGCAGGAGCAGCGGCACCGGCCAGACGGCGTCGATCCGCCATCCGCCGATCGGGCGGCCGCGCTTGCCGTCCACGATGACCGGGCCGGCCAGGCGGCGGCTAGACCGCCAGAGCAGCAGGGCTTCCGCCGGCAGCAGCAGACCGGCGATCAGCAGCAGGCCGGCCGCATCGAACGATGCGAGCGACGCCGCGAGCCGCTTGATCAGTTCAGGCGATCCGGACCAGTCGAACCAGCCGGAGAGCCACTGCAAGAAGGCAACAAGGCCCGCGCCGTAAGCGGCCGCCGCGAAGCGCAGCCGCACCAGCCCGAGCAGCAGCGACACGCACCACAGCCAGATCACGGCATCCGCGTTCAGATCAACACCGAGGAACAGGACGGCGGCCGAGACCAGGACGCCGACGGCTAGTCCCGCCGGCAGCGCCGCGAGCAGCCGGCCCGGCCAGGCCGTCAGCCGCGCATGGAACAGCCTGCGCTCCGCGCGGATCTGCCTGAGCGCAAGCAGCAAGACCAGCAGCACGGCGACGTATCCGAACGGCTGGATCAGCGCAGCGGCGATTCCGGATCCCGCCTGTTCCAGCCATTCCAGCCCCCATTCCATCGGCATTCACTCCTCTTCCGTCCGGGTCTTGTCTGCCGGCGCCTGAATGCCGGACACCGATTCCGCTTCCGCCGTTCCGCCGTCTGCCGGCGCCAGGCCGATCCGCACGCGCAGCGCATCCAGCGCCCGGTTCAGCTGCCGGTCGTTCGCGGGATCGGCAATCATGTCCCGCATCCGCTGTTCCAGTTGATCCGCCGTCGCTTCATCCGTCCGGCCGGTCACGGGGAGGCCTTCATTGCGCTGAAAATCCTTCAGCGCTTTTTCGGTCGCCGCGTCGAAATAGCCGTCCGTCCTGCCCGGAGCGTAACCGAGCGCCTTCAGCATGATTTGCAGGCTCTTTACATCTTCCGCGGTCATGTCCCGGACGAGCGACCGTTCCCTGGACAGCCGCGCCACCTTGAAATATTCCGGCTGTTCGACGGTGATGTCCGGCAGGACGCCCTTGTCGTGCACCCACTCCCCGGACGGCGTCAGCCATTTTGCGATCGTCAGCTTGACCTGGCTGCCTTCGTCGACTTCGCTCTCATAGCTGACCTGCACCGTGCCTTTGCCGAACGTCCTCTCGCCGATCAGCAGCGCATCCGCCGACTCCTGCAGCGCCGCAGCCAGCACCTCGGCCGCGCTCGCGCTTCCCCGGTTGATGAGCACCGCGACCGGGTACGGCTTCTTCGAACCCTGCGACACCGTCACTTCGCGCCCGTCTTCCCGGCTTTCGACCTGCACGACCGGCTCGCCCTTCGGAATGAAGAGCTGCGCGATCGACACGACGGCCGGAAGGGGACCGCCGGGATTGTTCCGCACGTCGATGACGAGCGCCTTCATGCCGCCCGCTTCAAGCTCCTCGAGCGCTGCCTTGAATTTATCCAGCGAATTGAGCGCGAACTGCCGGAGTTCGATGATGCCGATGCCGTCGGGCGTGAGCCGCGAGAAGACCGATTCCAGATCGATCTCGTCCCTTACGAGAATGAGCTGGAACGGATCGCTGACCCCTTCGCGCTGTACGACAAGTTTCGCTTTCGTACCCTTCGGTCCGCGGATCAGGCGGACCGCCTCGTTCAGATCGACGCCGAGGAGCGAATGACCGTTGACCGACAGGATGACGTCCTGCGGATGAAGCCCCGCCCGCTCGGCCGGCGAATTCCGCAAGGCCGATTCGACGATCACCTTGCCGCCCCGGACCTGCAGTCGCGCGCCGATGCCCGAGAACGTGCCTTCAATCGAGTCCGCCAGTTGTTCCGCCTCGTCCTTGTTCAGATAAGCCGAATACGGATCGTCCAGCATGTTGATCATGCCGCGGATCGCGCCGTCCAGCAGTTTCTCCCGGTCGACCGGGAGGAAATATTTCCGTTCAATCAGATCCAACACTTCATTCAGTCGGGCGGACTCGCGCTCGGTCAGCCCTTCGATCTCCGAAGGCGCCGCTCCGGCCGGCGTCTCCGCGCCCGATCCGGCGAGCAGCCACCGCTCCGCGGCCGTCAATGTAACGAGCACGGACGCGAGCGCCGTGAGGAGCACCATGGCGGTCACCGTACGGCCACGAAACAGCATGAATCGTCCCTCCAAATTCAGCCGCCATATTCCCATCGAAATTGCGGCCCGCGCCGGCCATGCGGTTGCCGCCGTCCCCAGGGGAGGAGAAAAACCGCCATCCTCCGCGGGATCGCTTCGGGTGGCGGTCCGAGGCCCCACGCGCGGCGGACGCCGTCAGCGCAGGTAATTTTCAGGGTCGACAGGTTTCTCGTTCAGCCGCACCTCGAAATGGAGATGCGGACCGGTGGAAACGCCGGTGCTTCCGACTTCCGCAATCTTCTGGCCTTTCTTGACGACTTCTCCGGCTTTGACCTTGATGCCGCCTTTGCGGATATGCCCGTACAGCGTCCACAGGCCGTTGCCGTGGTCGATGATGACGGTGTTGCCGTAGCCGCTCATCGACTGCGCGACAATGACCGTGCCCGATTCGGCCGCAAAGATGTCCGTGCCGGAGGCCGCCGCGAAATCGATGCCGTTGTGCTGCTTGAACTTCTGGCCGGTAACCGGATGCGTGCGCGGACCGAATTTCGAGCTGACGTACTTGTAATCCTTGATCGGCATGCCCAGTTTGCCGCCGGTATAGTAAACGGTGTTTTTCTTCTTCTTCTCGGCTTCGATCGCGGCTTTCTCCTTGCGGGCGAGCTCCATGAGCTGTTTCTCCTGCTCTTCGGAGATCTCTTCAAGCTCTTCGGCCCGCTGGTCCAGCGCTTCGATCTGCCGGTTGTATTGGAGAATCATGACTTCTTTTTCTTTTTCTTTGTCAACAAGTAAATTGTAATAATCTTCCTTCTTGCTGTAAAGCTCCTGGAGTCCTGCCAGCTCCGCTTCGATCTGCGCCTTCTTCTGCTCGATCAATTCCTTGTCCGCCTTGTGGGCTTCCAGAATCGCCTTGTCCTGCGCCAGGATCGATTGCAGCGAATCGAACCGGTCCAGGAAATCGGAGAAGCTCGTCGCGCTGAGGAGCACATCCAGGTAGGAAACGAACCCGTTCGTGTACATCAGACGGACGCGGGCGTCCAGCAGTTCGCCGCGCTCCTCGATGCGCGCCTTGGTGTCTTCCAGCTCCTGGCCCGCCTGGAGCAGCGATTCTTCCGACTCGGCGATCCGTCCGTCCACAAGCTTCAACTCTTCTTCGAGCGAATGGATATGGGCGGAAAGCTCGTTGATCTGCTCCATCGTCACTTCTTTCTGATTGAGCACGTTCTGCTTGTCCTGCTGCACTTTCTTGAGGTTCGCATCGACATCGTTCATCTTCTGTTGCAGCTTCTTGATCTCGCTGCGGATCTTCTCCAGTTCGCTCGCCGCTTCGGTGCGATGCGGCTGGGAGACGGCGAAGGCCAGCAGCAGACAGATGAGAAATGCGAACGATCGCTTCACGCGGGTTTCACCTACACTTTCAGATACTTGCGAATGGAAAGCGAACTGCCCAAGATGCCGATTGCGGTTCCGAGCCCGATCAGCGCCCCGCCGACCAGCAGACCGGATTCCCGGACGGTGACGAGCCGGATCATCATCAGTCCGAACTCCACCTGCATCGACTGGACGAGCCAGTTGTAGGCCGCAAGCAGCAAGGCCGTCGTCACGGCGGAACCGATGAAGCCGATGAGCGCGCCTTCGATGAAGAACGGCCAGCGGATGAAGCTGTTGGTGGCGCCGACGAGTTTCATGATGCCGATCTCCCGCCTGCGGGCGAAAATCGTGAGCCGGATCGTGTTGGATATGAGCAGCGTCGCCGTAAACGCCAGGCCGAGGACGATGATGAGTCCGATGTTGCGCACGGCGTTCGTGACGCGGAACAGCAGTTCGACGGTACCCTGACCGTACCGGACGCTCCGGATCGGCTGCTCCGGATCGGCGTCGCCGATCGCTTTGATCTTGGCTGCGACTTCGGCGATCCGTTCCGGATCGACCACTTCAACCGTGTACGTATCCGGCAGCGGATTGTTCGTATCGTCGTAATCTTCGAGGATGTCCCGGCCGTCTTCGCCCAGATTCTTCCGGAGCATTTCGAGACCTTCCGCCTTCGGCACGAACCGGATCCGGCTGACTTCCGGCAGGGCGCCGATCGACCGTCCGATCGCCTCGATCTTCGCCTGGCTGATGTCAAGGTCCAGAAAAACCCGGATCTGCACCTGGTTCTCGATCTGCTTCGTCAGATTGTTCACGTTGAGCGACAGCAGCAAAAACACCCCGAGGATGAACAGCGAGATCGCGATCGAACTGACGGATGCGAACGACATCCATCCGTTGCGGGCGAGGCTGAGCGCGCCTTCGCGCAGATGCCGGAGGAGTGTGCTAAATCTCATATCCGTACTCCCCTCTGGGCTCGTCTCGCACAATGACGCCGTTCTCAATCGCGATGACGCGTTTGCGGAGCGTATTGACGATTTCCTTGTTGTGCGTCGCCATGACGATCGTCGCGCCCCGGAAGTTGATTTCTTCCAGCAGGTTCATGATCCCCCACGACGTCTCGGGGTCGAGATTGCCGGTGGGCTCGTCCGCCACGATGACCGCGGGGTTGTTCACGATCGCCCGCGCAATCGCGACGCGCTGCTGTTCGCCGCCGGAAAGCTGGGCGGGCAGGCTGTTCGCCTTCCCCTTCAGTCCGACGAGCTCGAGCACTTCCATTACCCGCTTGCGGATGATCCGCTTCGGCGCTTCGATGACTTCCATCGCGAAGGCGACGTTCTCGTACACCGTCATTTTGGGCAGGAGACGGAAATCCTGGAACACGACGCCGATGTTGCGCCGGATGTATGGAATTTTTCGCGGTTTCAGTTTCCCTATATTGAAGCCGTTCACCGAGATCTGGCCTTTGGTCGGCACTTCCTCGCGGTAGATCAGCTTCATGAACGTCGATTTGCCGGCGCCGGAAGGTCCGACAAGGTAGACGAATTCGTTGCGTTCGATGAGGACAGAGACGCCGCGGAGCGCATGGCTGCCGTCGGGATAGGTCTTCCAGACGTCCTGCATTTCGATCACAGTATCACTTCCTGTAGATGGCTAAAAAGTTCATTTCGACAGAAACGGCGGAATTCCTTTAAATTTGCGCCAAATTCCAAATTTAAGATTTCTAATTTTCGGGAGGCGGCGCCGGGAGCGGAGGCAATTCGGCGGCATTCGCTGTCGACATCTGCCGCGTGAAAAACGTCATGAAACCGGCGGGAAGCGCATAAACATGGAGGATGACCCTTGCGCGAGGTGATCTGGAATGCGAAAACTGCACTTCTGGTTGACTGCGGCGCTCGGCCTGCTGCTCCTCGTCACGGTTGTCTGGGGGCTGTCCCAGCTTTACGGCATGCGTTGAGTGCAAAAAAATCCCCCGCCGCCAAACGGTATCACGGGCATCCGATCATCGGAATGCCGTTGGGGCAGGGGAGTTGGGATCCGGTTATTCGCTTTCGCCGTGCGCGGCCACCCAGGCGGCGGTCCGCTCGAGCTCCTGCTCGGCGCGTTCGATGGCGGCGAGCACCTGCGGTTTCGCCGTGCCGCCGTAGACGTCGCGCGCGTTCACGACCGTTTCCGGCTTCAGCACGTCGTAGATGCTCTCGTCGAACAGCTGCGAGAACTGTTTGAACTCGTCCAGCGTCAGGTCGAGCAGAAACTTGCCGTTCCGGATGCAGTACAGCACGGTCTTGCCGATGACTTCATGCGCCTGGCGGAACGGCATGCCCTTGCCGACGAGGAAGTCGGCGATGTCGGTCGCGTTGGAGAAGTCCTGGTTCACCGCCTCGCGCATCCGGTCCTTGTTCACCGTCATCGTCGCGATCATCCGCTCGAACAACTGCAGCGCGCCTTGCAGCGTGCGCACCGTGTCGAACATGCCTTCCTTGTCTTCCTGCATGTCCTTGTTGTATGCCAGCGGCAGCGACTTCAGCACGGTCAGAAGGCCGACCAGGTGGCCGTAGACGCGGCCGGTCTTGCCGCGCACCAGCTCCGGCACGTCCGGGTTCTTCTTCTGCGGCATGATGCTGCTGCCCGTGCAGAACGCGTCGTCGAGCTCGACGAACCGGAACTCCGTGCTCGACCAGAGGATGAGCTCTTCGCTGAGCCGCGACAGATGCATCATGATGAGCGAGGCATGCGCCAGGAACTCGACGATGAAATCGCGGTCGCTGACTGCGTCCAGACTGTTCTCATAGACCCGGTCGAAGCCGAGCTGTTCGGCCACGAAATGGCGGTCGATCGGAAACGTCGTCCCGGCGAGCGCGCCCGCTCCGAGCGGCAGCACGTTGATCCGCTTGTAGCTGTCCATCAGCCGCTCCGCGTCGCGGCCGAACATCGACACGTAAGCCATCAGGTGATGGGCGAACAGAATCGGCTGCGCACGCTGCAGATGGGTGTAGCCCGGCACGATCGTATCCGTGTTCGCCTTCGCCTGTTCAATGAGCGCCGATTGCAGCTTGTGCAGCTGGTCGACGATCTCGACGACCCGGCGGCGCAGATACAGGTGCATGTCGGTCGCCACCTGGTCGTTCCGGCTGCGCCCGGTGTGCAGCTTGCCGCCGACCGGCCCGATCTCCTCGATGAGATGCTTCTCGATGTTCATGTGAATGTCTTCGTCCGCGATCGAGAACTCGATCTCGCCCTTGCGGATCTTGCTGCGCACCTTGAGCAGCCCTTCACGGATCGCTTCGGCGTCTTCCGCGGAGATGATCCCCTGCTTGCCGAGCATCGCCGCGTGGGCCAGACTGCCCTCGATGTCCTCTTCGGCCAATTCCTTGTCAAACGTAATCGACGCCGTATACTCTTCCACCAGCCGGTCCGTCTGCTTCGTGAACCGGCCGCCCCACAATTTGCTCACGACTGACACTCCTCATGCTCCCCTTGCGGGGGAATGGTTCGCCTTGTATTCCAAAAAAGAGGGCCGTCCTGGCCTCCGGGGCGTTGCCCCGGCAAGCGGTCAGCCCTCCTTCAGACTCAGCGCGATTTCGCCTGCGCGGCAGCGGCGACCTTCAGCCGCAGCGCGTTGAGCCGGATGAACCCGGTCGCGTCGCCCTGGTCGTAGGCCTGCGTCGGGTCCGCTTCCATCGTCGCGATGTCCGGATTATACAGGCTGACCGGGCTCTTCAGGCCGGCGGCGATGACATTGCCCTTGTAGAGCTTCAGCCGGACCGTGCCGGTGACGTTCTTCTGGCTCTCCGTCACGAGCGCCTGGATCGCAAGCCGCTCGGGTGCGAACCAGAACCCGTTGTAGACGAGCGAAGCGTACTTCGGAATGAGCGAGTCGCGCAGATGCATCACTTCGCGGTCCATCGTCAGCGACTCCATCTTCCGGTGGGCGGTGAACAGGATCGTGCCGCCCGGCGTCTCGTACACACCGCGGCTCTTCATGCCGACGAACCGGTTCTCGACCATGTCGACGCGGCCGATGCCGTGCTTGCCGCCGAGTTCGTTCAGCTTCTCCATCACCTGCAGCGGCGTCATGCGCTCGCCGTTGATCGCGACGCAGTTGCCGGCCTCAAACTCGAGTTCGACGTATTCCGGCTCATCCGGCGCCTCTTCCGGCGACACGCTGAGCACGTACATGTCCCGGTTCGACGCGGCGCTCGCGTCGAACCACGGATCTTCGAGCATGCCGCTCTCGAAGCTGATGTGCAGCAGATTGCGGTCCATCGAGTACGGCTTCGAGGCGGTGGCCTTCACCGGAATGCCGTGCTTCTCGGCGTAGGCGATCATCTCCGCCCGGCCCGGGAACTGCTCGCGGAACGCCTCGATGCGCCACGGCGCGATGACCTTGATATCCGGCGCGAGCGAAGCCGCCGTCAGTTCGAAGCGCACCTGGTCGTTGCCCTTGCCGGTCGCGCCGTGCGCGATCGCCGTCGCGCCCTCCGCCCGGGCGATCTCGACCATCCGCTTCGCGATGAGCGGACGGGCGATGGACGTGCCGAGCAGATATTGCCCTTCATAGAGCGCTCCCGCCTGGAACATCGGGAAGATGAAGTCGCGCGCGAATTCTTCGCGCAGGTCGTCGATGTACACCTTCGATGCGCCGGTCGCGAAGGCTTTCTCCTCGAGACCGTCCAGTTCTTCCTTCTGGCCGATGTCGGCCGTGAAGGCGATGATTTCCGCGTCGTAGGTTTCTTTCAGCCACTTCAGGATGACTGACGTATCGAGCCCGCCGGAGTAGGCGAGCACGATTTTCTCCTTGGCCATATCAGATTTCCGCTCCTTGTCGAAAATGAATCACGCCATGATGGCGGCCATGATCGCCTTCTGCGCGTGCAGCCGGTTCTCGGCTTCGTCGAAGACGATCGAATGCTTGCCGTCGATCACGCCCGGGCTCACTTCTTCGCCGCGGTGCGCCGGCAGGCAGTGCATGAAGACGAAGTCGGGCTTCGCGTACTGCACCAGTTCCTCGTTCACCTGGTAACGGGCGAACGCCTTCGCCCGCTCCTCCTGCTCCGCCTCGAAGCCCATGCTCGCCCAGACGTCGGTGTAGACGACATCGGCGTCTTCGATCGCTTCGCGAGGCTCGCGCACGACACGGATCGATGCGCCCGTCTCGCTGCACGTCTCCTGCATCTGCCGGATCAGCTCGGCATCGGGCTCATAGCCTTCCGGCGACGCGACGGACATGTGCAGGCCGAGCTTGGCGGCGCCGACGAGCAGCGAGTGAACCATGTTGTTGCCGTCGCCGATGTAGGCGATCTTCAGCCCTTCAAGCCGTCCCTTGTGCTCGAGGATCGTCTGGTAATCGGCCAGCGCCTGGCACGGATGGGCATAGTCGGTCAGCCCGTTGATGACCGGAATCGTCGCGGCCCGCGCCAGCTCGATGACCGTGCGGTGCGCGTACGTGCGGATCATGATGCCGTCCAGATAGCGCGACATCGTCTGCGCCGTGTCCGAGATCGTCTCGCCGCGGCCGAGCTGCAGATCGTTCCGGCTCAGGAACAGGGCGTATCCGCCGAGCTGGTACATGCCGACCTCGAACGACACGCGCGTGCGGGTGGACGATTTCTCGAAGATCATGCCCAGCGTCTTGCCCTTGAGCGGCTGGTACACTTCTCCGGCTTTAGACTTACGCTTCAGTTCAATCGCCAGATCGATCAACCAACGGATCTCTTCCGGCTTGAAATCGGCGAGTGCGAGAAAATCGCGCCCTTTGAGCGAAGCGGCGATTTCATCATTGAGCAGTTGCGGCATCTCATCCATCACTCCTTCTGAATGCGGGCGCGCCCGTGCGCGCCGCTTACGATTGAGCGGCCGCCGCCTGTCCGGTCAGCACGCCGGCCAGAATGTCGACGGCAAGGTCAATCTCTTCGCGGGTCACGAGCAGGTTCGGCAGCAGCCGGATCACGTTCGGTCCGGCCGTTACGACGAGCAGGCCGCGGCGGTGGATTTCCGACACGAATCCGGCGACCGGTTCGGCGCATTCGATGCCGACGATCAACCCCAGCCCGCGCACTTCGCGCACGATCGGGCTGCCCGCCAGCTTCTCCTTAAGCCGTGACTTGAGGTATTCGCCGGATTCCGCGGCGCGCTGCGGCGCGTTCTCGGCGAGCATCGTCTCGATCGTCGCCTTCACCGCGGCCATCGCGATCGGCGTGCCGCCGAACGTCGAGGCGTGGCTGCCCGGACCGAAAGCCTCGGCGAGCCCCGACTTCGCCAGCATTGCGCCGACCGGGAAGCCGCTGCCAAGCCCCTTCGCCAGCGTGAAAATATCCGGCTCGATGCCGTAATGCTGGAACGCGAACAGTTTGCCCGTGCGGCCCATGCCGGTCTGCACCTCGTCGACGATGAGGAGCAGGCCGTGCGCTTCGCACAGCCGCACGATCGTCTTCACGAACGCGGGATCGACCGTGATGATGCCGCCTTCCGCCTGCACCATCTCGAGCATGATCGCCGCCGTCTTGTCCGTGATCGCTTCGCGCAGCGCCTGCTCGTCATGCAGCGGCACGGTGACAAAGCCCGGCGGCAGCGGATCGAAGCCGTCCTTCACCTTGTCCTGCCCCGTCGCCGTCAGCGTGGCGAGCGTGCGGCCGTGGAACGACTGCTTGAATGTAATGATTTCATAACGTCCGTTCTTCAGCACATTCTTGTTGTATCTACGCGCCAGCTTGATCGCCGCTTCGTTCGCCTCCGCGCCGGAGTTGCAGAAGAAGACGGCGCCCGCATGGCTGTTTTCCGTCAGCAGTCGGGCCGCTTCTTCCTGTCCCGGGATGCCGAACAGGTTCGACACGTGCCACAGCTCGTCAAGCTGCTTCACGAGCGCTTCCTTCACCTGCGCCGGCACGTGGCCGAGGTTCGTCACCGCCAGCCCGCACATGAAATCGAGATACTTGTTCCCCTGATCGTCCCACAGCCAGCTGCCCTGCCCCTTGACGAGCGCGATCGGGAATCTGGCGTATGTCGGGAACAGCGCGCTTGCCGGCGCGCCCTCCGTTCCTTGCGCTCCGCTCATTCGCCGCGCCACCTTTCAAAGATTTATTTGGAATGATCCCCGTTCAGGACTTCACGATGCGCGTGCCGACGCCGCCTTCGCGCACCGCGCGGGCGAACGCGCCCGGTTCGGCGCCGCCGATGATGACGACTTCGCGCACGCGCCCCTGGATGCATTGCACGGCCGATTTCACCTTCGGGATCATGCCGCCGTAGATTTCGCCGGATGCGATCATTTCGTCGATCTCCGCCGTTGTCACGGACGGTAGCACCCGCTTCTTGCCGTCAATCGTGCGCAAGATGCCGGGCACGTCGGTGACGACGATCATCCGATCGACGCCGAGCTGCGAAGCGACGGCGCCGGCCGCCGTGTCGGCGTTGATGTTGTAGCGCTGCCCCCCGTCGTCGATGCCGATCGGCGCGATAACCGGGATATAGCCCATCGCCATGACGCCTTCAATAATCTCTGCATTTACGCCGGCCACGTCACCGACGAAGCCGATCTCGTCGCTGTTTGCGACCGGCCGCGCTTGGATCAGCCGGCCGTCGGTGCCGGAGAGGCCGAGCGCCTTCGCGCCGCTTGACTGGATTCGCCGCACGATCTCCTTGTTGATCCGGCCTGCGAGCACCATTTCGACGACATCGAGCGTCGCCTCGTCCGTCTTGCGCAAGCCGTTCACGAACTCGGACTCGATGCCGAGACGGCCAAGCATCTCCGAAATGGCCGGACCGCCGCCGTGCACGATGACGGGGCGGTATCCGTCTTCCTGGAGCCCCCGCAGGTCGTCGAAGAAAGAATCAGGCAAAGCGGCGAGCGTGCTGCCGCCGCATTTCATGACAAACCGTTCTTGTCCCATCGCCTCAATCGTTCCTTCCCGTCAAGTCCGGTATGCGGCGTTGATCCGCACGTAATCGTACGTCAGGTCGCAGCCCCAGCCGACCGCCCGGCCTTCGCCCATGTTCAGGTTGACTTCGATCCGGACGGTGTCGCCTTTCAGATAGGCAAGCGCCTCGTCCTCATCGAACGGCACAGGCCGGGACTGCTCCAGCACCTTGATGGGTCCGAGCGAAATGTCGATCGTCGCCGGATTGATCGGACGCCCGGCGCGGCCGACCGCCGCGATGATGCGGCCCCAGTTCGCGTCGGCCCCGAAAACGGCCGATTTGACAAGCGACGAACCGATGACCGTTTTCGCAATCGCACGGGCGTCGTCGTCGCTCGCCGCGCCGACGATGCATGCTTCGATCAGCTTCGTCGCGCCTTCGCCGTCGCGGGCGATCGCCTTCGCCAGCACTTCGCACACATGGGTGAACGCCGCGGCGAACTTGCTCCAGTCGGGATGATCCGGCGCAAGTTCCGCATTGCCGGCCAGCCCGCTCGCCATCGCGACGACCATGTCGTTCGTGCTCGTGTCGCCGTCGACGGTGATCATGTTGAACGTCACGTCCGTCGCCTGCCGCAGCAGCGCCTGCAGCGCCTCGCCGCCGATGTTGGCGTCGGTCGTAATGAAGCCGAGCATCGTCGCCATATTCGGATGAATCATGCCCGAACCCTTCGCCGCGCCCGCCACATGGACGGTCCTGCCGCCCACGTCGAGCTTCACGCACACCGTTTTCTTCACGAGGTCGGTGGTCAGGATCGCCTGGCAGAATGCTTCAGCCCCGTCCGCGTCTCCGGTCAGCCGCGCCGGCATTTCGGCGATGCCGGAGCGGATCCGGTCCATCTTGAGCCGCTCGCCGATGACGCCGGTCGACGCGACCGCAACCTGATGCGGCGGAACGCCGAGGGTCCGCGCGAACGCCTCCTGCATCTCGCGGGCGTCGGCTTCGCCCGCTTCTCCGGTGCAGGCGTTCGCGTTGCCGCTGTTGACGAGCACGGCGCGCAGCCGGCCTTCCTTCCCGAGCCCTTCGCGCGTCACCTTGAGCGGCGCCGCCTGGATCTGGTTCATCGTGTAGACGGCGGCGGCGGCCGCCGGCACTTCGCAGACGATGGCGCCGAGGTCATTGCGGTCCGTCTTCTTCAGGCCGCAATGCAGTCCGCCGGCCACAAAGCCGATCGGCGTCGTAATGGAGCCGTTCGGCACGGCCTCGAATGGCAACTCTTGTCCCATGTTCGTATCGTGGTCTCCTTGCAGGATCATAGATTTTGAGGAATAAGGGCATGCGCTTGTCACGGATACACCGGCACGAAGTTCAGACCGAGCCCTTCGTCCCAGCCCATGCGCAGGTTCAGGTTCTGGATCGCCTGTCCGGCCGCGCCCTTCACGAGGTTGTCGATGACCGACACGATCGTGACGCGCCCCGTCCGCTCATCGACGGCGAAACCGATGTCGCAGTAGTTGGAGCCGTACACTTCCTTCGTCGCGGGAAGCACGCCTTCCGGACGCACGCGCACGAACCGTCGGTTCTCGTAGTAGCTCCGGTACAGGTCGATGAAATCCCGCTGCGTGCGGCCGCCCGTCACGGCGGCGTACATCGTCGCCATGATGCCGCGCGTCATCGGCACGAGGTGGGTCGTGAACGTGACCGTCACCTCACGGCCCGAGACGCGGGTGAGCGCCTGCTCGATCTCGGGGATATGTTGATGCTGGTTCACTTTGTAAGCCTTGAAGTTCTCGTTGATTTCCGCATAGTGGGTTCCGAGGCTTGCGCCGCGGCCCGCGCCGGATACGCCGGACTTCGCGTCGATGATGATCGTCGCCGGGTCGATGAACCCCGCCTGCACGGCCGGCACGAGCCCGAGCAGCGAAGCCGTCGGGTAACAGCCCGGGTTCGAGATGAGCCGCGCATCGCGCACATCTTCGCCGAACACTTCGGCGAGTCCGTAGACGGCCCGCTCCAGCCAGGCCGGATCGGCGGCCGGCTTCTTGTACCACGCTTCATAAATCTGCGGCGATTTCAGCCGGAAGTCGCCGGAGATGTCGATCACGTCCAGTCCGGCCTCCAGCATCTCCGGAGCCAGCTTCGCGGCGACGCCCGCCGGCGTCGCGAGAAACACGACGTCCGCTTTCCTCGCGAGCGATGCCGGGTCGATCGCTTCCAGCACATCCGTGCGGATTTCCGTCAAATGCGGATATCCGGCCGCAAGCGGTTCACCCGCGCTGGACGACGACAGCACCGCGGCAATCTCGACCTTCGGATGGGCATCCAGCAGCCGGATCAGTTCCACGCCGCCATAGCCGGTCGAGCCGACGATCGCCGCCCTGATCTTCGTTTCCATCTGTCCGTTCCTCTCCCATTCGTATGCTGACTTCCCCATTCTACACCATGGCGGCAGCGGAATAAATAGCGCACAAGTCTGTATCATTATACAACAGTTTACATGAAAATACAATGATGCGTTGCCGGCAGAAAAATATACTAGTTTGTTATTAATGGTATAATAATGTCTTGTTACATGGTGGTAATAAGTTTTATAATATACTAAAATATTGTTTTAAGTATATTTTCTTGAAATGGGGAATCCGAATGGAGATTGTAGAACTGGACCGGCTGACGAAGCGGTACGGGAAGCGGCGGGGCATTGAGGGACTGTCCTTTACCATTGAAGAGGGAGAAATTTTCGGCTTCATCGGTCCGAACGGCGCGGGCAAAAGCACGACGATCCGCATTCTGCTCAATCTGATCCGACCCACGGCGGGATCGGCCAGGGTGTTCGGCAAAGATGTCGTGCGTCAGTCCCTGGACATTCGGCGCGAGACGGGTTACCTGCCGAGTGAAGTGCACTATTACGACGATATGAGAGCGGTGGATCTCCTGCGCTATTCCGCCGGCTTCTACGGGAAATTGGATGAAAACCGCATGCGGCATCTGGCGGAGCGGCTTGATCTGGATCTGTCGCGCAAAATCGCGGATCTCAGTTTCGGCAACCGGAAGAAGGTCGGCATCATCCAGGCGCTTCTGCATCGTCCGCGGCTGCTTATTCTCGACGAGCCGACCGGCGGGCTCGACCCGCTCATGCAGCATGCGTTTTTTGAACTGTTGAAGGAGGAACAGGAACGGGGAGCGACGATTTTCTTCTCTTCCCACATTCTCAGCGAAGTGCAGCGGATGTGCGGACGCGTCGCCATCATCCGGGACGGCCGGCTCGTCCGGGTGGAATCGGTGAGCGGGCTGATCCGGAGCAGCTACAAAACGGTGATGGTTACCTTTCCCGCGGATGTCCGGCCGCAGCCGGTGCGTGAAACCGATCTTCCCGGCATCATCCGGCAGGACATCAGCGGCAGCGTCCTGACGCTGCTCTACAACGGCAATATCCGCGACCTGCTGGATTATGCCCGGCAGCTTCCCCTGTCGGATATCCGCATCGGGGAACCGTCGCTGGAGGAAATTTTCATGCACGAATACAAGACGGACCAGGAAGGGGCGTGAAGCGGATGATTTACAGACGGGAACTCCTGAGCAATGTGAAAAGCCTCGTCATTTGGAGCGCGGTTCTGGGCGGGCTGGTGCTGATGATGATGAGCGTGTATCCGTCCTTCGCCGAGGATGCGCAGACGGCGGAAGAGATGCTGAACGTGTTCCCCGAGCCGCTCGCCAAAGTGTTCGGCATGGACACCTTGAATCTGGGCACGTATACAGGCTTCTATGGCGTAGAAGTGCACCTGGTCAACACGCTGGTCGGCAGCGTGTATGCGGCGCTGCTCGCGGCGGGCATGCTGGCGAAGGAGGAAAACGATCATACCGCCGAGTTCCTGCTCTCCAAGCCGGTCACCCGAATTGAGGTGACGGGTCAGAAGCTGGCCGCCGTGCTCACCAACCTGTTCATGTTGAATGCGGTCATCGCCGCGGTCAGCTTCGCCTGCACGGGGTTTGCGGATGAAGCGGTGGAGCTGGACATTCTCGCGTGGTATTTGCTCGCAACCTTTCTGCTTCACGTGACCGTCGCTTCCGTGTCCTTCCTGCTCTCGGCCGTCATGCGGCGCACCCGAAGCATCGTGTCGCTTGCTCTCGGCATCGTGTTCCTGTCCTACGCGCTGCATATTATGGCGGGGCTGTCGGACCGGTTCGATTTCCTGCGCCATGTGAGCCTGTTCTCCTTCACGGACGCGGCCGCCATCGTGGAAAACGGCGGACTGGACGCGCCCTGCGCGGCGGTCATGGTGCTGGTCAGTCTCTTGTGCGCCTTAGGAGCCATCGGGTATTATCACAACAAAGACATTGCCGGCTGAGACAACCTGAAGTCCGCGGAATGCCGAAGACGGGAGACGTGGGTTGGATTTGAAACGGAACAAACGGGAGCAGATTCTGGAGAAGGCGACGGAACTCTTTTTTGTCCGGGGGGTTGCCGACGTCAGCATGGACGACATCGCTGCCGCCGTACCGGCCGCCAAGATGACGATCTACAAATACTTTCAAAGCAAGGACCGGCTGGTCGGCGCGGTGATGGAACGCTATGTGCGGGAACAGCACGAGATCATGAACCGGAAGATCGAGGAAAGCCCGGACACCTTGTCGGCCCTCGCGTCGATCCTCGATTACCAGAACATGCCTGTCGTGCCCGAGCGGTTCATCCGGGAAAGCCTGGAGCTGTACCCGCAGATCACAGCGGACTTGCTGCACTATTACCGGGAGCACATGCACGACCAGCTGCGCGACCTGATCGTGCGCGGCCAGGAGGAAGGCGTCATCCGCAAGGAACTGTCCCCCCACATCCTGATGGTGTACATGCAGGGCGTCACCGAGTTTTTCGCCCGGCCCGACGTGCTGGCCCAGTTCCACGATTTGCGGCTGCTCGGCGAGCAGTTCCGCACAATGTTCCTGTACGGCATCGCCGCGCCGAATGATTGGTCCGCCCAACCGTAGAAGTGGTTAAATCCGAACGAACAGCAAGCCGCCCGGTGAGCGTCCGGGCGGCTGGTCGTCATGCCATATGTTTCGTAATGTATTCGAGACGATCGACACGGAGTTTCAACGCATCGATCTCAAAACGGTCGGCTTCCAGTTTGCGTGAGTGCATGCTGGTATAGCGCGCGATAAGTTCAATCTGCTTCTCTTCGATATTGTCAAACCGGCGGTTCATTTCCTGACGAAGCTCATCGACATCCGAACGAAGCCTGCCGGTCTCCGAACGAAGTTCGTCAACATCCGCGCGCAAACCATCCATCTTCGACTCGAACCCGTCCATCCTCGACTCAAGTCCGCCGATCCTTGTCTCGAGCCCATCCATCCTCGACTCAAGTCCGTTTACCTTCGACTCGAGTCCGTCCATCCTTGACTCAAGTCGGTCCATCCTTGACTCAAGTCCGTCCATCCTTGACTCAAGTCGGTCCATCCTTGACTCAAGTCGGTCCATCTTCGACTCGAGCCCGCCGATCCTTGTCTCAAGTCCGTCTACCTTCGACTCGAGTCCATCGATCCTTGATTCGAGACCATCCACCTTCACCCGAAGTTCGCCGACTTCCGAACGAAGTCCGCCGATGTCTTCGCGGATCCGGCTTTCCATCTGCGCGAGCGCTTGAAGAATGCTGCTTTCCATAGGCTCCGATCCATCCTCCCGATTTGCTTCAGGTTATGGAACGGATCGCGGCGCGCGGCCTGGGGCAATGGGCAACCGCAGATCACGGGGCAGTTCCACGACGATTATATCATGGATGGTCGAATCGAAGGATTAAAATTTACGAATCTTGCCGGATCTGGCTGCGCAGATAAGCGTCGATGAAGCCGTCGATCTCCCCGTCCATCACCGCTTGCACGTTGCCGGTCTCGTATTGGGTGCGATGGTCCTTCACCATGCTGTACGGATGGAAGACGTAGGAGCGGATCTGGTTCCCCCACGCGATGTCCGTCTGTTCGCCGCGAATGGCCGCCAGTTCTTTCCGCTGCTCTTCGATCTTCAGCTCGTACAGCTTCGAACGGAGCATCTTCATCGCCCGCTCGCGGTTCTGGATCTGCGAGCGTTCCGACTGGCACGCGACGATGATGCCGGTCGGGATATGGGTGATCCGGACCGCCGATTCCGTCTTGTTGACGTGCTGGCCGCCGGCGCCGCTCGAGCGGTACGTGTCGATCTTCAGATCCTCCGGCCGGATTTCGATCTCGACGTCGTCGTCAATCTCCGGCACGACGTCGCAGGAGACGAACGATGTATGGCGTCTGCCGGACGCGTCGAACGGCGAAATGCGGACGAGCCGGTGGACACCTTTTTCCGCTTTCAGATAGCCGTACGCGTTATACCCCCGGATGAGGATCGACACGCTTTTGATGCCGGCTTCGTCGCCGGGCAGATAGTCGAGCACTTCCACCTTGAAGCCGCGCTTTTCCGCCCATCGGGTGTACATCCGGTAGAGCATTTGCGCCCAGTCCTGCGACTCGGTGCCGCCGGCGCCCGGGTGCAGTTCGAGGATCGCGTTCAGCCGGTCATACGGCTGGTTCAGCAGAAGCTGCAGCTCGAAATCGCCGATGTCGCGGACGAGCTTGGCCACGCCTTCCGCCAGTTCGGCTTCCAGCGACTCGTCGCCTTCTTCTTCCGCCAACTCGAGCAGCGTCTCGAGATCCGCATGATCGCCCGTCAGCCGGTTGTAGGTTTCGACGACGGACTTCACCGCGTTGAGCTCGGCAATCAGTTTCTGCGCCCGGTCATTGTCATCCCAGAAATCGGGCGCCGTCATCTTCTCTTCATAATCGGCAATGATCTCCTGCTTGAGATCCAAGTCAAAGAGACCCCCTGAGTGCTTGGAGCCGCTTCGCCATCTCGCGCAGGTCTTGTTTGACGCTTGCGTCAATCATGGTTCGCTGGTCACCTCAAATTTGAAAATTTCCGCCGCAGATCAAACGTTCGATCCGTGGCAATGTTTGTACTTCTTGCCGCTGCCGCAAGGGCACGGGTCATTGCGTCCGACCCGCTGCTCGGCGCGCCGGATCGGTCGCCGCTGCGTCTCGCGATTGCTGCCGCCGCCGGTCTCCGTCTGGCCTTTGGCGACTTCCTGGCGCTGGACGTTGCTCTCGACGTGCGCCTTCATAATATACTTCGTGACTTCTTCCTGGATGTTCTCGACCATTTCGCGGAACATCTCGAAGCCCTCGAACTGGTATTCGCGCAGCGGATCGGTGCCGCCATACGCCCGCAGGTGGATGCCCTGCCGGAGCTGGTCCATCGCATCGATATGGTCCATCCACTTGCTGTCGACGGCGCGCAGCACGACGACTTTCTCGAACTCGCGCATCGTCTCCTCGCCGATCTGCTGCTCGCGCTCGTCATAGAGCTTGCGCACTTCCTCCATAAGGAACTCGACGATCGATTCTTTCTCCCGGCCCTCGAGATCCTCACGCTTGATCGTGCCTTCCTTGAGGAAAGTGGCGTGCGCGTAATCGACGATCGCATCCAGGTTCCATTCTTCCGGGATGTCCTCGTCGGCGCAGTGCGCCTCGACGATCCGCTCGACGACCGGCCGGATCATGTCGAAGACATGCTCGCGGATATTGTCCGCGAACAGCACTTCGCGGCGCTGCTTGTAGATGATCTCCCGCTGCTGATTCATGACGTCGTCGTACTGGAGGACGATCCGGCGCGTATCGAAGTTGCTGCCTTCCACCCGTTTCTGGGCGGATTCGATGGCCCGCGATACCAGCTTGCTCTCGATCGGCTCATCCTCGCTGAAGCCCAGGCGGTCCATCATCCCCATAATATTCTCGGAACCGAAGCGGCGCATCAGTTCATCATCCAGCGCCAGGTAGAACTGCGACGAACCCGGGTCGCCCTGCCGGCCCGCACGGCCGCGGAGCTGGTTGTCGATCCGCCGGCTCTCGTGCCGTTCCGTACCGATGATATGCAGCCCGCCGAGCTCCGCCACGCCTTCGCCGAGCAGAATGTCGGTGCCGCGGCCGGCCATGTTCGTCGCGATCGTCACGGCGCCCCGCTGTCCGGCGCGGGCGATGATCTCGGCTTCCTCCGCGTGGTACTTGGCATTCAGCACCTTGTGCGGAATGCCGCGGCGCTTCAGCATCTCGGACAGCTTCTCCGAATTCTCGATCGAGACGGTGCCGACCAGCACCGGCTGCCCGTTCTGGTGCCGTTTGACGATCTCTTCCACGACCGCCTTGAACTTCGCGTTTGCCGTCTTGTACACGATGTCCGGCATATCGACCCGGATCATCGGCTTGTTCGTCGGCACCTGCACGACATCGAGGCCATAGATCTTCTTGAATTCTTCCTCTTCCGTCTTGGCCGTGCCGGTCATGCCCGCGAGCTTGCGGTACATGCGGAAGTAGTTCTGGAACGTGATCGTCGCGAGCGTCATGCTCTCGTTCTGCACCTTGAGCTGTTCCTTCGCCTCGATCGCCTGGTGCAGCCCGTCGCTGTAGCGGCGGCCGGCCATCAGGCGGCCGGTGAACTCGTCGACGATGATGACTTCGCCGTCCTGCACGACGTAGTCGACGTCGCGCTTCATGATGGCATGCGCCTTCAGCGCCTGCTGGATGTGGTGGTTGAGCGTCACGTTCGCATGGTCGAACAGGTTGTCGATGCCGAACGCGCGCTCCGCTTTCTCGACGCCCGCTTCCGTCAGCGTGACGGAGCGCATCTTCACGTCGATGGTGTAATCTTCTTCTTCCTTCAGCGTCCGGACAAATCGGTCCGCGGCGTAGTACAGTTCGGTCGACTTCGCCGCCTGGCCGGAAATGATGAGCGGCGTCCGCGCCTCGTCGATCAGGATCGAATCGACTTCGTCGATGATCGCGAAGTTGAGCGGCCGCTGCACCATCTGTTCCTTGTACAGCACCATGTTGTCGCGCAGGTAGTCGAAGCCGAACTCGTTGTTCGTGCCGTACGTGATGTCGGCATTGTACGCTTCCTGCTTCTGCGCGTGCGTCAGGCCGTGCAGATTGCAGCCGACGGTCAGGCCGAGGAACTGGTAGATCTGCCCCATCATCGTGCTGTCCCGCTGGGCCAGGTAGTCATTGACCGTGACCACGTGCACGCCCTTGCCTTCCAGCGCGTTCAGGTACGCGGCAAGCGTCGCGACGAGCGTCTTGCCTTCTCCTGTCTTCATCTCGGCAATCTTGCCTTCGTGCAGCACCATGCCTCCGATCAGCTGGACGTCGAAATGCCGCATGCCGAGCGTCCGCTTGGACGCTTCGCGCACGGCCGCGAACGCCTCCGGCAGCAGGTCGTCGAGCGTCTCTCCCCGGGAGAGCCTCTCCTTGAACTCGTCCGTCTTCCCGCGGAGCTGCTCGTCCGACAGCCTGGCGAAATCCGGCTCCAAGGCGTTGATGCGCTCAACGGTCTTCAGGCACCGTTTGATCTCACGCTCGTTGGCGTCGCCGAAAATTTTCTTCACAAGACCGAGCATGGCGTGAGAGCCCCTTTCGTCTGTCAACTCATAAAAACAATTGTAACAGTTCGGCGGAAGCGTGGCAAACCCGTCCGCCGCCCGGTCTGAGTCAAGTCAGCGTGGGCACCTTATTGGGGATGCTGGATCACAACCGAAAAAAGAGCCAACCCCTTGTTAGCGGTTTCAGTTTTTCTTCCTTCAGGAACTGCTCCAGATCCCTGGTATCAGTATCCTCTAAGTCCTTTTAATGCCATTCCAGTCGGGCGACTTTGCCATTGGCTTCTGAGCAGTCGGA
>NZ_QEWA01000018.1:0-25760 GCF_003390775.1 Thermobacillus sp.
TGGGTGTGGTAAACTTCACCTTAAGGGTGCTCCTCTCTTTGGGTGATGTTGTTCGCATAAACACCATTCTACCAAAGATTTGGAGCACTTTTCATATTTTCAGAGTATGTTACTTTCGAAATTCAGGGTAATCAGAATTATGCAAAGATACCTGAACCGAATCCCATTTCTGATTCAATGATTTTCCAACGATATTCGTTCCATCAAATCCTGCTTTGGCAATCGATGTAACTCTTTTTACAGACGTTGTGGTAATGCTTGTCAGAGATGTTGATGCAAATTTTACCTCTGTCGCTCCTACAATAAGATAAGCCGTATAGGTCGTTGCCGAGGAGCTGGCCTTTTTCAAATAAAACTTCAGGTTGTTTACAACATCACCGGGATTTTTCTTGTATGCTTCATCAGCATATGCAAAACCACCAGAACGAATATATGGCAACCAAATCCCTCTGCCGCGCTGGTACGAATATCCTCCCTCGACACCCGAACCGCTCGACGGATCGAATCCATAGTAGACCCACGCTTGCTCGTCCAAACCTACATTATTGGAGGCATATTCTACAGTAGGCAATGTTACGTTGGCGATGATTCCATCAAATCCCGAGAAATTCAGCTGACGCCTTTCAAATGCTCCTGTATTCCCGCCAAAAATTTCTTGGACAGTCGGATTGCTCTTGCTGAGAATTTGAACCTGATCTTTTTTCAACCCCTTGTCTTCTACTGCCTGGGGTTCTTCGAATTCATCATACTTTTTCGCTTTTCCCAGGTACCCGCGTTTCGAACTATAGACATCTCCTGTTTCGGAATCAAGATATACGTAGTCGGCATTTTCCAATTGCTGAATCTTGTCCAGCACCTGGGCTGCCTTGATATTGGATTTGGATTTCAATTCGAGGTTGCTTTTGATTCCTTGCAGGGAAGTTTGATCATCAAAAGGAATTCCTGCCGAACGCAATTCTTCCAAAATCACAACTCTCTTGTGCTGTTCAAAATCAACCGGAATTGCTTTTGAATCCTTTACGGTGGAAACTTCCGCACTGGAGAAATCTGTCAACGCCGTAAACAGCATCGCCGCAGCAGCCAGGGATACTGCCGCCTTTTTCAATCTCATAACTTTTCCTCCTTTAAGTAATAATTTAGTATTAATATGGTTATTATAAATATTAGCATTTTTTTTGTTTTTTTCAATTGGGCTTAGGTCGCATGGTACAATAGACTTAAACCTAGTCTTTTGCCTCACGGTGCCACCGCCTCCGCCAGCAACCGCTCCAGCTCCCGGTCGTACTCCACGCACCGCGCGGCGCTCCATTCGAGCAGCTCGGCCATCGCGGCGCTCGCCGTGTCTTTCCACCGCAGCACTCCGGGGCGGTCGAAGTACAGCCGGCCCGTACAGCGAACCCAGAAATACGCCGGCGTCGCGGCCATCTCCGCCGTGACGGCGTACCGCAGCTCCGCGGCAAGCGCGACAGGCAGCCCGTGCCGCTCGGCGAACTCGCGCGACTCGCCCGCCAGCGCATAGAGTTTCAGCGCGTTGGAGCCATATCGGCGCGCGATCCGCTTCGCCTCTACCGCGTCGAGCCCGGCCAAGACGCCGGCTTCGATCTGCCGCCGGACATGCGCCTCGAACCCGGCAGCGCCCCCGACGACTAGCCCTGCCTCGAATCCAGTTCGTGTACCTTGGCCCGTGCGTTTGCCTACGGCTTCCTTCAGATTCCGCCTCGCGGCGGATACCCTTGCCCTCAGCTAGCGGTTGGCGCTCGCCAGCCCCCTTTCGGGACTTTCACCCTAAAGATGACGCCCATTCCGGGTGTACACGCAGACGGCCCGCGCTCCGCTCAAGGGGAGCACGGGCCGTGCCGCAATCAGATCGTTCGCTGTGGCAAGCTTAGCGCCAAGCCAAGCAGCGGTCAAACTTTCAACAATTCAAGAAACTCCGTACGCAGCGCCGCGTTCTCCCGGAATTCCCCTCGGATCGCGGAAGTGACCGTCTTGCTGCCCGGCTTCTTGACGCCGCGGGCGCACATGCACAGATGCTCGCCTTCCACGACGACCATGACGCCGTGGGGATGCAGCCTCTCCTCGAGGATGTCCGCGATCTGGCTCGTGATGCGCTCCTGCACCTGCAGCTTGCGCGTGACCGCCTCGACCAGCCGCGCCAACTTGCTCAGCCCGACGATTTTACCGCTCGGGAGATAGCCGATGTGCACCTTGCCGAAAAACGGCGCGAGGTGATGCTCGCACTGGCTGTAATAGACGATATCCTTCACGATCACGAGTTCTTCATGCTGCTCGTCGAACGTGACGCCGAGGACGTCGCCGGGATCGACCGAATAGCCGGCGTAGATTTCCTCGAACATTCGCACGACGCGGGCCGGCGTATCGAGCAGCCCTTCCCGGTCGGGGTCTTCCCCGATCATCCGCAGCATTTCCCGGACGAGCCGCTCCAGTTCGGCACGGTTCTCCGCCACATGCCGATTGGCATAATCCTTCACGCCTGCCATCTCGATGATCGCCTCCCCCGGAGGCACAACGGCCTATTTGCGGCCGATGTTCCCCCGTTTCATCATCTGCTGCGCGCGTTGCAGCTGCTGTTTGTTCAGGTTGTAGCCCATCTGCCTGGCCATCTTCTGCAGCATCTCCGGATCGCTCTGCATCTTCATCAGTTGCTGGCGCAGATAGAAAACGCCGCCCGCGAATCCGCCGACCAGGCCGACGACCAAAGTCAGAATCGGTATGATGATATCCCATGCGCTCATTTCGGCCGCCCCCCCTTCTGCATGATGCGTTCTCCCGCGATGCCACTAAATCATAGCACGTTCGCCAGCGGCCGGGCAACGTTCGCGGCCAACCGCTCCAGTTCGAGCAGGCGCCTTTTCGCGTCGAGCCCGCCCGCGTAGCCGACGAGCGATCCGTCCGCGCCGACGACCCGGTGGCACGGCACGATGATCGGCAGCGGATTCCGGTTGTTCGCCCCGCCGACCGCCCGCACCGCCGACGGACGGCCGATCGCCCCGGCGACCGCCTTGTACGAGCGGACTTCGCCGTACGGAATGGCGGCGAGCGCCGCCCACACCGCCTTCTGGAAGGGCGTGCCGTACATCGCCGTCGGCAGCTCGAACCGGAAGCGCTCGCCGCGGAAATAGGCCGCAAGCTGTGCCGCCGCTTCCTTGAGCAGCGGATCGTCCGGCGCGTGCCGGAAATCGCCGGCCAGTCCGTGCTCGGCCGCCCATGCGGTCAAGGCCGCGCGGCGCTCTTCCATCCGGCCGAATTCGACCCGGCACAGCCTGCCGTCCGCCTTCAGAAGCACGAGCGGTCCGACGGGCGAATCGATTTCGATCCAGCGGACAAGTGTCGGTTGCCCCATATCCATACCCAGTCCTCCTTCCGCAGCGCATGCGGCGGGCGTCAGACGCCCGGCTTCGCCGCGCCTTCCTCGTATATAGGAACGCCGCTGTCCGCGCCGCCGTGCCTGCGGTCGTCCGCTCGGCCGCCGGCCGCATCCCGCGGCTCGGGATTCTCAAGCGCCTCAAGCGCCGCCTTGATCCGCGCCGAAGTTTCGGGATCGGCCTCGCGATCGAGCGCCTGCCGCAGCGCCCGCTCCGCCTCGGGGCCGCCGATGCGGCCGAGCGCCCAGGCGGCCGTGCCGCGCAGCACCGGACGCGGATCGTCCGTCAGCACGCGGATGAGATCCGGCACCGCCGACGCCTCGCGGAAATGGCCGAGCGCGATGACCGCGTTGCGCTGGATCGGCTTCTTGCCCCGCCAGGCGGCGGCGGACGCGCCGAACCGCTCCTTGAACTCGCGGTTGCTCATCGACAGCAGCGGCACAAGCAGCGGCTTCACCGTGTCCGGGTCCGGCTGCAGCTCCTCGTGATGCGTCCAGTCCTTGCCGCGGTTCACGGGGCAGACGATCTGGCACGTGTCGCAGCCGTACAGCCGGTTGCCGATCTTGCGCATCTGCCCGTCGCTCAAGTAACCCTTGGTCTGCGTCAGATACGAGACGCACGCCTGCGCATTGAGCTCGCCCGGCCCGACGAGCGCGCCGGTCGGGCAGGCGTCGATGCACTTCGTGCACTCGCCGCACATCTCCGTGACCGGCGCATCCGGCGGCAGCGGCAAGTTCGTGATCATCTCGCCGAGGTACACCCAGGAACCGAACTCGGGCGTGATGATCGAACAGTTCTTGCCGCTCCAGCCGATGCCGGCCCGCTCGGCGACGGCGCGGTCGACGAGCGCGCCCGTGTCCGTCATGGACAGCGCCCGAAGCTCCGGCGCCCGCTCGCGCAGCCATGCCTCGAGCCGGCTCAGCCGGTCCCGCAGCACCTCGTGGTAGTCGCGCCCCCATGCCGAGCGCGACAGGATGCCGCGGCGGGCCCCCGGCTCGGACTTCGGCGCATCGCGCAGCTTCGACGGATAGGCGACCGCAATCGCGATGATCGATTGCGGGTCCTCCATCAGCAGCGCGGGATTCGTCCGCTTGTCGAGGTCCGGCTCCTCGAAGCCGGATTCGCGGCCGAGCGCGCGGTGCCGCTCCAGCGTGCGCCTGAGCTCTGTGAACGGCTCCGCCGATGCGACGCCGATCTTGTCGATGCCGAGCGACCGCGCCGCCGCTTTCATCTCCGCCTTCAGCTCGGCGTAAAACGCCGCGGGCCGCTCCGTCATGGCGGATCGCGCCTCCTTCGTCAGCCCGGCTGCGACTGCCGCCGGATCTCGGCCCGGGCCAGCTCGTCGCACCGGTTGTTCCATTCGTTGTCGCTGTGGCCTTTCACCTTCACATAGGATACCCGGTGACGCTGCATCAGCGACCAGAGTTCCTGCCAGAGATCCTGATTTTCCACCGGCTTGCCCTTGCTGTTCCGCCAGCCGTTCTTCAGCCAGCCCTGCATCCAGTTCTGCCGGAAGCAGTTCACCACATACGCCGAATCGCTGTACACCGTCACGGCGCAAGGCTCTTTGAGCTGCTTGAGCGCCTCGATGACCGCGACGATCTCCATCCGGTTGTTCGTCGTCATCGGTTCGCCGCCGGATATTTCTTTGCGATGCGGTCCATAGAACAGAACGGCGCCCCAGCCCCCCGGCCCCGGGTTGCCGGAACATGCGCCGTCCGTGTAGATCGTCACTTCTTTCACGTGCCGTGTCGCTCCTATATCTTCTTCCAGCGCGGGATCGGCCAGAGGATGAATTCCGCCTTGCCGAGCAGGCTGCCCGCCGGCACCGTCCCGAACGAACGGCTGTCCTTGCTGGCGCCGCTCCGCCGGTTGTCGCCCATGACGAACACCTTGCCCGGCTCGACGGTCAGCGGCCCGAAATCGGGACTGGCGATCGCGACATCCGTGTACGGCTCGACCAGCCGCTCACCGTTCACATACAGCACGCCGCCGCGAATCTCGATCGTGTCCCCCGTGACGCCGATGATCCTTTTCACAATGTACTTGCCGTCGCCGTACGCCGGCGCCGGATCGACCAGCACGGCGATGTCGCCGCGGGCCGGTCCGCCCAGCCGGTAGCCGATCTTGTTGACGAGCAGCCGCTCGCCCGTCCTCAGCGTCGGTTCCATCGAAATGCCTTCCACGATCGTGAGGTCGAAGACGAACAGTTTCAAAACGGCCACGACGACAACCGCAACGGCGAGCGACTTGAGCCAATCGAGCAGCTCTTCCCGCCATCCCTTCGGCTTCGCGCCACGCCTTCGCCGGGATCGTTCGCGCCTGCCGGCATGCCGGTCATCCGCCTCCATGGTCTCCGCCGGAATGTTCATGACACCCTCCGCCCGCGGATGCCCTCAAGGGCGCTGAGAATAGAAAAGCATATCTTGCGGCCAAAAGCAAGGCGCGCAACATATGCTGTGAGAACTTCGATCGATTCGCCGCCCAAGGCCGGCCTTCAGCCCGCCATGATCGCGAGTTTTCGGTTCGAGTTCTGGAAATCCTGGGCTTTGTAGCCCATGGCTTCGTATAGCGGAAGAATCGGTTGGTTATGCTCGTCCGCGGCAACCATGACCTGCGTTACCTTGCGCTGTTCAAACCGGATCTTGAGCCCCTGGATCAGCGCCTTCGCGCATCCCCGGCCGCGATAGTCCGGATGAACGGCGATCCGGTAGTAATAGCCGCGGTCCCTGTCGATCGTGCCGATGATGAAGCCCGCGATGGCGCCTTCAATCTCCGCCACCAGGATCAGGTCGCTGTCCCAGCCGAGCTGGCGGGCGAAAGCTTCGCGCGTCTCTTCACAACAGGCTTCGGAGAGAACGGACTCCATCAGCTCCGATACCGCACGGTAATCCGACAGTTGAAAAGAGCGAACAACCATGGAATGAGTACCCCCGCATTTTCGTCAAATGAGAAAAAACAAGCACCTATTCGAATACGACAAAAATGAACGGATTCCTGCAAAATCTTAAAAAAAGTTTAAAAAATTCGTCTCATTCGTGGAAATGTTGTCTGTAGATATGTATTTTAAGCGCTTACTTCCATTAATAGTTATTCCCGTCCGGAAATGCGGGTCCACTGCAGAGGCAGACAGCGGCATCTCTTATTGCTACTCTATGCACGCGCACACCGGCAGGTCCATGCACCATGTCTCGTCTTATCGAAATGTATATGAACGAATCCTCGACAGATTCCACCCGACTCAAATCACCCCGTACGCCCGCAGCGTCTTCAGCCGTTCCACCGTTATCCAGCCGCGCCATGCCAGCTCCGCGCCGGGGCTGACCGTCTGCCAGTGGATCGGCCAGCCGCCGTCTTCCCGCTGCAGGCGGACGAGCGCCTCCAGATGCTCCCGCACTTCCGACTCCGTGACGAATTTCGCCGCGTAGATGTCCGGATGCGGCGCCCAGTCCAGCACTTTCTGCACGAAGCCCGAAGCGTTTGCGTCCCGCACAATGGTCCCCGGACGGGCCAGCCAGGCGTCGACCTTGGGCCGGTGCCGCTCGGCCAGCTCCCGGTCGGGCGTGTGCTGCAGGAACGCCAGCCAGTTCACCCCGTCATAATAGCCCTCGGGCTGTTCGTTCTCGAAAAAGCGCCAGATGAACGCCACATTCTTCTGGAACCACTCTTCCCCGAAAATGTCCGTTCGCACCCGCTGCTTGTACAGGATCGCGATGACGTTGCCGGTCGGATTGATCGACGGCGCATCGTCGCGCTCCACTTTCCACCACGGGGCATGCGGATATTCGCTCGCGCTCTTGAAGACGAAGGGCAACCCGCCGTCCGGCAGCGTGATGTCGCGATAATACCGGATGATCCCGTCCAGCAAGTCCGGCGCGAAATACCCGATTTCGTCCATACCAGAACCCGTGCGCCGCGAAGATGCGCCGCGGCAGCAGCTCCAGCCAGCGCCGGGAGCTGGCGGACCGGTAGTCGGCACGAATCCAGCGGGACGCGGCGGCGTGTTCCATCAGCTCTGACAGATGCGGCGTCTTCACCTTCCTTTCCGGAACTTCGATTTCCACCCGGTCCAGCACCGGCTCGATCGCCTCAAGCATCGGCTTCGGAAGCACGGCCCGGATCTTGTCGATCACCGTCCAGCGGGCCTGGCGGAAAGGGGTATCGTCCGCCTGGACACCTCGAACTTGTCCGCCAGACTTTGCGCCGTCTCCGGCCGCTGCTGCAGCGCGATCAGAATCGCCACCAGCCTGTCCATCCGTCTCAACGCGGTTCCCTCGCTTCCCGTCATGATCATAGCAACACGACGGTGACATGAAGATTGTCACCGATTCAAGCCTTCCTCGCGCCGGACTTTCGCAACATCCATGTTGATTTATTCCGGCGAATCATGGATAATAATGCTGTAAAAAATTGAACGCAGGAGGTAAACGAACCATGGCTCATCAACTGCCACCGCTTCCGTACCCGACGAACGCGCTCGAACCGCACATCGACGCGACGACGATGGAGATCCACCACGGCCGTCACCATAACACGTATGTCACGAACCTGAACGCAGCGCTCGAATCCGCTCCGGAACTGCAAAGCAAGTCGGTCGAAGAGCTGATCTCGAACCTGAACGCCGTTCCCGAATCGATTCGCACGGCTGTTCGCAACAACGGCGGCGGCCACGCGAACCACTCGCTGTTCTGGACGATCTTGAGCCCGAACGGCGGCGGCGCTCCGACGGGCGCGCTCGCTGCGGCGATCGACAGCGAACTGGGCGGCTTCGAGAAATTCAAGGAAGACTTCACGAAAGCGGCCACGACCCGTTTCGGTTCCGGCTGGGCCTGGCTGGCGGTATCGCCGGAAGGCAAGCTGAAAGTGTACAGCCTGCCGAACCAGGACAGCCCGCTCATGGAAGGCGACACGCCGATCCTCGGTCTGGACGTATGGGAGCATGCTTACTACCTGAAATATCAAAACAAACGCCCGGACTACATCGCCGCGTTCTGGAACATCGTCAACTGGGACGAAGTCGGCAAGCGCTACGAAGCAGCCGTGAAGAAATAAAAATAGCCTGACAAAAAGGGGTTTTCCCGCTGCGGGAAAACCCCTTTTCGCTGTTTACGTCTCGCCGGATCCCGCCGGCGCGGCTTGCTGCGCGTTCGGCCGCCGGTTCCGGTGCTGCTCGCCGCCCGAACGGTCGCCCTTGGGATGGCGCGATCCGCGCGGCGCGTCGCCGGGGCGCGCGTTCGGCTGCCGGCCGCAATGCAGGTCGCCGCGGGAAGCCTCCGGCTTCCGGCCGCCCGATTGATGCTGGTGCCGCTCGCCCTTGCCCGGCGCACCCTGGCCCTGCTGTCCGCCGCGCGGCTCCTGCCGCCCGCCGGACGCCCCTCCGCGCTTGCCGCCGTGCTGTCCGCCGCCCTGCCCCTGCGGCTTCTGCTGCCCGAATCCCGGGCTCTTGGGCGCCTGCCGCTTCTGCTGCTTCTGCTGCTCGCGCTGTTCCCGCGCTTCCCGCAGTTCGCGCTGCAGAATGAGCGCTTCCAGCTCCGCCCGCTCGGCCGCGATGCGGAGCGCCCGGCCTTCCCGGCCGGTCGACTGGTCGGCCCGCCAGCGCATGAGCCGCTCGCCGCCGGGCAGCGCGGCCGCCTTGCCGGCGAGGCCGGCAGCAGTCTCGCCGGTGGCCGGCAGCGCGTGCGTGAACACGACCGGCTCTTCTTCCGGCGCCGTCCGGCTGCGTTCATCCCCCGGCACCCGCCGCAGGACGAAGTACGCGCAGCCGAAGTTGCAATATTCGTGCAGATAGTCGACCAGATGGCTGATCGACGTATCTTTCGTCGCTTTCGGATGATTGTCGCGGAAAAATCCTTTCAACCTCAGCTGGTTGTAACCCCAATCGCCGATGACGTAATCATAGCGGTCCAGCACTTCGCTGTACCGTTCCCTGAAGGCTTCGGGGTTCCAGCCGCCTTTGTGATCGAGCACCAGCTCGAATACTCTGCCGCCGATATTGATCAAGATGAACCCCCATTTCCCGCACCGGTTCTGTTCCGATGCTTCCCCGAATCCTTTCGCTCAGTTTCCGGCCGAATGGGTCAGCGCCGCCGCCGCCGATTGCACCTGCTCATGGGCATGATAGGAACTGCGCACGAGCGGACCCGATTCGACATGGCGGAAGCCTCTTTTGAGCCCTTCTTCCTTCAGCGCTTTGAATTCGTCCGGATGGACGTACCGCTCCACGGGCAGATGGTTCGGCGTCGGCTGCAAATATTGTCCGATCGTCAAAATGTCGCAGTCCACGGCGCGCAGGTCGTCCATAGCCTCGAGAATTTCGTGCCATTCTTCCCCGACCCCGAGCATCAGGCTCGACTTCGTCGGAATGTTCGGCTGCATCTCTTTCGCCTTCCGGAGCAGTTCGAGCGAGCGGTCATATTTGGCCTTCGCCCGCACCTTGTCCGACAGGCGGCGGACCGTCTCGATGTTGTGGTTCAGGATGTCGGGCTTCGCGTCCATGACGGTGCGCAGCGCATCCCAGTTGCCCATGAAGTCCGGAATGAGCACCTCCACGCTGCACAGCGGCAGCCGCTTGCGGATCGCCTTGATCGTCATGGCGAACACCTGCGCGCCGCCGTCGGCCAGATCGTCGCGCGCGACGCTCGTCACGACGCAGTGGCGCAGCATCATCTGCTCTGCCGCTTCCGCGACCCGTTCCGGTTCGGCCAGATCGAGTTCCGTCGGCTGGCCGGTCTTCACCGCGCAGAACCGGCAGGCGCGGGTGCAGATGTCGCCGAGGATCATGAACGTCGCCGTCCGGTTCGCCCAGCATTCATAAATATTCGGACAGCGCGCTTCCTCGCATACGGTATGCAGCGTCTTCGCGCGCATCATCGTCTTCAGTTCGGCATAGTTGCCGTCCGTCGCAAGCCGGATCCGAAGCCAGTCCGGCTTCGGCAGCCTTTGCTTTTCGCGTGTGCTCATGGGGGATCCCCGCTTTCCTTACGGGCGGGACCGCAGTCCCAGACCCTTGCTAGAGTGGAGCCATAATCTTTCTTATTATAACACGATTCGGATAAAAACCAATGATCTGCAGATGCTAACGGAGGACAAGGAGGCGATGGAACGCTATGCTTCGGTTGACGCGGAGAGGCGCGGGGAGCCGGTTCGACATGGCATCGCGGGCCGTTCGACGCATCGCCGCAGCCTGCGCCGCCCTGGCGCTTCTGGCTGCTGCGGCGGTTCCCGCCGCCCATGCAGCGCCCGCGGCCGGCAAGAAGACGCCGGAGCGCGACGTCTATGCCGAACGCCGCGTGCTGTTCGACCGGGTCAGCATGCTGACCGGCATCCCCTGGCACCATCTTGCCGCCATCGACCAGTACGAACGGACGCTGACGAAGGCTCGTCCCAAATCGCGGCCCAAGCCGGCCGGTCTGATCGCCATCTATGTGCCGCCCGAACGGTGGGCGGGCGAGCTGAACCCGGACGAGAACGAGACGAATCCGGCGGTCATCCGCCATTTCGGCGGCATCGGCCTGGACGGCAACGGCGACGGACGCGCCGACCGGACGGATGACGAGGACATCCTCTGGACGGTCGCGCAGCAGTTGCTCAAATCCGGCACGGCGGAAGACGATTTCGCCATCGGGCTGTGGGAATATTACCACAACACCCGCGCAGTCCAACGCGTCCTGCAGTTTTCCGCGCTGTACGCCGCCTTCGACCGGCTCGATCTCGACGATCACGCGTTCCCGCTGCCCGTCCGCGCCGACTACTCGTATCGGGACACCTGGGGAGCGGCGCGGGGCTGGGGCGGCTACCGGATTCACGAGGGTACGGACATTTTCGCAGACTACGGCGTGCCCGTCCGCAGCACCTGCTACGGCGTCGTCGAGACGAAAGGATGGAACCGGTTCGGCGGCTGGCGGATCGGCATCCGGGACATTGACAATGTGTATCACTATTTCGCCCATCTGTCCGGATATGACAAAAACCTGAAGCCCGGCGACATCGTGAAGCCGGGCCAGGTGATCGGCTGGGTCGGCAGCTCCGGATACGGCAAGCCCGGCACGTCGGGCAAGTTCCCGCCCCATCTCCACTTCGGCCTGTACCGCGACCGCGGCCTCGTCGAGTGGGCGTTCGATCCTTATCCGTTGCTGAAAAAATGGGAACGCGAGGACAGGCAGCGGATACGGAACGGCACGTACAGGTGGTGAGCGGCCGCGTTTTTCTCACGATTCCTCCGGCACGGCGTCTTCGTTTCCGGTTCCGGTCTCGTCATGCGCCTCGCCGGAGGTTTCTCTGTCCGGTTCCGGCAGCGGCAGCGCGATATTCGGCGCGTGATCGGCCGTTGATCCGGACGGATTGCCCTTGTTGTCGTAATAGTACATCGGCACGTCGCCGACGACGAGCAGATACGAGATCGGAATTTCCGTCACGACCGTCTCCGGCTTCGTATCGAACGGAATGATGATCGCCATTTCGGCCGTAATCCGGATATACACTTCCACGAGGATCATGTTGATGCCTGCGTCCCGCTGGCGCGTGCCCAGCTCCACCTTCGCCGCGCCCACGGGCTCGAAACGGACGGGCAAGCGCGGGCCGAACGACGCGATCACCGCGCTGCCGATCGCCTGGCCGATCGGGATGTGCTCGGGCACATGCTTGATCTCGTGCAGCGTCCGCTGCACCGTCTCGATCGTCTCCGAAGTGATGCGCATGTGCTCGGCATAGTTCAGCATGAAGCCGGACACCCGTCCGTCTTCGCTTTTCTGCCATTCCACGAGCCGTTCCGCGTTCGCATGGCTCGCCACATGATTGCTGATCGCCTCGTTGATCGCCCGCGTCACGATCTGCTTCACCCGCATCGTGGCGACATGCATGAGCGGCGGGCGGAGGTTGCGTTCCACATAGACGAACGTGACGGTCACGAACACGAAGAAGGACAGGAAGACGATCAGGAACAGCCGCTTTCCGCCGAGCCTCCGTCTTTCCCGGCGCGGAGGCCTTGAGCTGACGCGCATTCGCGTCCCGGCGGGCCGGTTCTGCCGTTCGCCCCGCGCCGGACGGGCGAACAGAGCGGTCCGGCCGCCCGCGACAAAATGGCCGCCCGATGCGGGCCGGCTTCCGGAGACGAACCGGCCCCCCGAGGCCGGACGGCTGCCGGCGGCAAATCGTCCGCCCGCGCCGGGCCGGCGCCATCCTCTGCGCCGGCGGATGCGCATGACGCCGCGCCTTCCCGGCAAGAGCGCGCCGAGCCAATGCGCGATGCCGCGTCTTCCCCATCTCGCCATTCGCGTCACCTCCGCTGTCTGGCCGCCAGCCGCCCGTCCGACGGCTTCCTCATCCCAGCATATGCGCCCCCGCCCGGAAACATTTCCCCGCCGTGATCTTCCGCCCGCCTTCATTGACATCCGGCGCCTGCTGCGTTTTAATGATGAGAAGATAGATAAGATTGGTCGGTTTTAGCTTGAGGATCACGGATTTCGGAAGGAGGTCCCGACATGAAGGAAATCCCGCTTCCCCTGATCAAAGCGAATCAGGCCGGCATCGTCCTGTTCGTCGTCATCGCGCTGGCCTCTCAGCAGCCGTGGTGGATCTACGCCCTGTTCCTCATCCAGCTCGCCGGCCTTGCGTTCGGCCCGCGGGCGAGCCTGTTCATTCTTCTCGCCCGGTCGGCGCTGACCGACGAACGGCTCAAGCGGTCCGAGACGCAGGCGGCGGAGCTTTCCAGGTTCAACCAGACGATCGCCGTGCTGCTGCTCGGCCTGTCGTCCGTGTTCCATCTCGCCGGCTGGAGCTGCCGGGACACATCGCCTCCGGCATGGTCGGGCTGGCCGCGCTGGCCGCCCTGGCGGGCTATTGCATCGGCTGTACGATTTACTACCAGTACAAGAAATGGCGGGCGCTGCGCGCGCGTTCGCGGACGGACAACGCCTGATTCCGCGCGCATGAATTCGCTGCCCCGTCCGCCGGTGCCCGGCCGTTGTGTGTAACCCCGCATCGCAGGCGAGGCTGTAGTGTGCATGGCACGTTACAGCGGCTCGCACGGCGTTCAAGCCCGCCCCCGTCCCGGAGGAGCGAAGAGATGTAGAGTAAAGGGCTGGGGGACCAGCCCCTCCCCTTTGCGCATCACCGGCATCCGGCGGAGGTGGCGGCCCAAGAAGTCGAATCCCTGATCTCGTTCACACGTCCACAAGTTCACCAGCCTGCTTTGCTCCGTGTTCCATTGTTCACGGTGTCCATTTTTGCTTCTAATCCGGAAAGTTTGCGCGAAATCGGCCGTTTTCCCGAAATTAGAAGAAGCTTCTGCGCCTATTCGCGGCGATTGTGCCTTTCCAGTCGGAATAGCAGCAATTATTGCGCTAATCCACACCCGGACGGTCCAAGGCGCAAGAAAGCCGATCAGGAACAGCCTTCCTGATCGGCTTTCTTTCACAAAGCTTAGTCCAGCGTGAATTCCGGCAATCCGGCCGGCAGCGGCGCGGGCTTCGCGCAGGTGCTCGCCATGACGTAATGCCGGCCTTCCTCCGACGCCGCGTGGAAGCCGTGCATCGCCTCGAGCACGTGATACGCGAGCGCGCCGTTCGCGCGATACGGCCGGCCCGTGCGGATCGCCTTCGCCATGTCGGCGGCGCCGATGCCGCGCGAATTGCCCGTGTAGCCGTGGGTGAGCGGCACCTCGACCCATTCGCTCGTGCCCGCCTTCGCGAGGCGCACCGGACCGCCGAACGTGTTCGGGTCCGGCACGACCAGCGTGCCTTCGCTGCCGTACACTTCGATGCGCGGCAGCGTCGAGCCGCCCTTCACGTCGAAGCTCGTAATGATCGTGGCGACCGGTCCCGCTTCAAAGTCGATGACGCCGGCGATATGCGTCGGCACTTCGACCGGGATGACCGTCCCGGCCTTCGGCTGGCTCGTGATCGTACGCTCCGGGAACGAGATGCGCGCCGAGCCGGTGACGCGCCGTATCGGGCCGAGCATGGCGACGAGCGCCGTCAGATAGTACGGCCCCATGTCGAACATCGGCCCGCCGCCGGCCTGATAGTAGAACTCCGGCGACGGATGCCACGACTCGTGGCCGCCGCTCATCATGAACGCCGTCGCGCCGATCGGCGTGCCGATCGCGCCTTCCTCGATCAGCTTGATGCAGGTCTGGATGCCGCCGCCCAGGAACGTGTCGGGCGCGCTGCCGACGACCAGTCCCTTGCGTCCGGCCAGTTCCAGCACCTCGCGGCCTTCCTCGCAGGTCACCGCCAGCGGCTTCTCCACGTAGACGTGCTTGCCGGCTTCGAGCGCCTTCAGGTTCACCGGCGCGTGCGCCTTCGGAATCGTCAGATTGATGATCATCTCAATCTCCGGATCGGCAAGCAGCTCTTCGACGGAGCAGCCGCGCACGCCGTATTCCGCACCTTTGGCGATCGCACGCTCGACGTCGATGTCCGCGCAGGCGACAATCTCGAGCGATTCAAACCGGCTGCCGTTCTGAAAATATATGCCGCTGATGTTGCCGGTGCCGATAATGCCGGCTTTCACTTTGTCCATTGCCGAACTTTCCTTCTTTCCGTATCAAGTGTTGATGCCCGGCATGCGCTTCCCGCCAGCGCCGGTTCAGTCCGGGCTGTCTCCCATACCCGTGTAGCTGGTGTAAATAACCGGGTTGGTGCCGCCGTAAAGCTCCTTGCCTTCCGCCGCCCACAGGAAGCCGCGGCGCATCAGCTCCGTCACTTCCGGCATGCGGAGCACGCTCGCCACGTGGCCGAGCGAACAGTAGTAGACGCGGCCGACGCCCCAGCGCTTCGTCCAGACGACCGGCATGTCCACGGGGCCGTTCAGCGCATGCGGGCCGGGGACGGTCGGGAACTGCGTGACGGCCAGCACTTCGACCGCGGGGTCCACATGCAGATAATACTGCTCGCTCTTCACCGTGAAGTCCTCTATCCCCTCCGTCAGCGGACTCGACGAATGCTTGATCTTGACAAGGTATTCGACGCCGTCGTTGCCCGGATGCGCGACCCAGTTTCCGCCGGTCATGAACTGCCAGTCCACGTTCTCGCGGAACGCATCGCACATGCCGCCGTGGCAGCCCGCGAGGCCTACGCCGCTCTGCACCGCCTCCGACACGTTTCGCACGTAACGCTTCGGGATCTTGCCCATCGTCCAGATCGGGATGATCAGGTCGAGCGACATCAGTTTTTCCTTGTCCGCAAAAGCATCCAGCGTATCCGACACTTCGACGGAAAACCCTTCCTTCTCCAGGATGCCCCGAAAATGTTCCGCGGCCTGGTCCGGCTCGTGGCCCATCCAGCCGCCCCATACGATCAACGCCTTTTTCATGAGGTTCTCCTTTCCCGCTTACATTTCGCTGATCTTCACCCAGCGCCGCTCTTCCACCGACTTCTCGACCGCTTCAAGCACCGCCTGGCATTTGACCCCGTCACGGAAGTTCGGCACCGGCTGGCGGCCTTCTTCGATCGCGTTCAGCAGTTCGACGATGACATGCGTGAACGTCTGGCCGTAGCCGATCGAGTGTCCGGCCGGCCACCAGGCGTCCATGTACGCGTGCGCCGGGTCGGTTGCCATGACGCGGCGGAAGCCCTGCACATCGTCCGCGTCGTCCGTGAAGTAAACCTGCAGTTCGTTCATCCGCTCGAAATCGAACTTCACGCTCCCCTTCGAGCCGTTGATCTCGAACGCGTTCGTGCACCGGTGGCCCGGCGCGAACCGCGTCGCCTCGAAGCTGCCGAGCGCGCCGTTCGCAAACCGCGCGAGGAACAGCGTCGCATCGTCGACCGTCACCTCGCCCTTCGGCGCGGACGCGTCGCCCTTCGCGCTGAGGCCGGTCATCGAAGACGGCAGCGGCCGCTCCTTGATGAACGTCTCGCTCATGCCGACGACCTCCTCAATGTCGCCGACGAGGAAATGCGCGAGGTCGATCAGATGCGCGCCCAGGTCGCCGTGCGCCCCGGAGCCGGCCACTTTCTTGTCCAGCCGCCAGACGAGCGGGAAGTCCGGATCGATGATCCAGTCCTGCAGGAACCATGCGCGGAAGTGGTAGATCCGGCCGAGCCGCCCCTCCTGTACCAGCTTCTTCGCGAGTTGGACAGCCGGAGCGAACCGGTAGTTGAAGCTGACCATGTGCTTGACGCCGGCTTCTTCGGCGGCCTGCAGCATCTCGCGCGCGTCGGCGAGATTCAGCGCCAGCGGTTTCTCGCAGAACACATGCTTGCCCGCCCGGGCGGCCGCGACGGCGATTTCCTTGTGCGCGTCCGACGGCGCGTTGATGTCGACGATGTCGATGTCATCGCGCTGCACCAGCTCGCGCCAGTCGGTGACCGCCGACTCCCAGCCGAACTGGGCGGCCGCCTGCTCGACGCCGGCCTTGTTCCGGCCGCAGATCGCCTTCATGACCGGCACCGGCGAACCGGGGAACGCCATCGGCACTTCCTTGTAGGCGTGGCTGTGCGCCTTGCCCATGAATTTGTACCCGACCATGCCGATGTTCAACTGCTTCATGCGGATCATTCCTCCCACACGGGTCAGATTGTATGAAGGTCCGGGGCGCATGGCTCCGGCCGTTCACGGACGCGGCGCGGAAGACTCGCGCACGACGAGCTCCGTAGGCAGCGTCTCGTGGAACACGGATTCCGTTCCCCGCCAGTCGGGCAGCCGGTCCAGCAGCCGCTCCGCGGCGGTCCGTCCCATCTCGCCGAACGGCACGCGGACGGAGGTCAGGGGCGGGTCCACCATGGCGGCCGCGTCCGAGTCATCGCAGCCGACGATCGCGAGGTCGTCCGGCACCCGGACGCCGCGCTCGCGCAGCGCCTGCATCAGCCCGATCGCCATCCGGTCGTTCGCGACGAAAATCGCATCCAGATCGCGCAGCCGGGCGTACACGTCCTCCGCCGCGCGGCGGCCGCTCGTGCGGCTGTAGTTGCCGGCGAACATCCGCTTCGGGTCCGGCGCAAGGCCCGCTTCCCGCAAAGCCCGCATATAGCCGGCTTCCCGCTCCCTGCTTGGTGAATACCACGGCGAGCCGTTGAGGAAACCGATTTTCCTGTAACCGCTCTCAATCAAATGCTCCACGGCGCGCCGGCTGCCTTCCTCGTGCGCCGCGCAGACGGAGCTTGCCCGGCCGTCGCCAGAGCGGTGATCGATCAGGCAGAACGGCAGCCCTTCTTCCGCCATCGCCCGGATGCCCGCCTCTTCCTCCGGCAGGCTGCTCGCCCCGAGCACGATGCAGGCGTCGATCCGCACCGAGCGGAACAGCGGCACGTAGTCGAACGGCTCCTGCGGCCTGCGGTACAGGAGGAGCAGCCCCATGCCGCGCTCGCGCACCGTCTCGCCGATGCCGTCCAGCATTTCGGAGAAATAGTATTTCGAAAACAGTCTCACCTTCGGCACATGCGGCAGCACGACGCCGAGGTTGCCGCTCCGGCCCCGCGCGAAACTGGCCGCCAGGGCGTGGATCTGATAGTTGAGCTTTCGGGCCGCTTCCAGCACCCGCTGCCTGGTCTCCTCCCGCACCGGGCCGACACCGTTCAGCACGCGCGAGACCGTCGCTTCCGAGACGCCTGCCAGTTCGGCCACTTCTTTGCGGGATGCCACCTTGTCCTTCCGCTCCCAACTGACGTTGCGCTTCGTTTGCGCGGCAGCGCCGGGACATGAGGATGCATGCCCGACGGCGCGCCTCCCCGCTCCGAAGCGCCGCGCCCGAATAATGGATTGCGGTGTGATGTACGCGCGTACATTTTCGCACGAAAAGAAGGGGAAGTCAATGCACGCGCCCCAATTTTTTGCACGACATGCACGCTTCCCCCCGTATCCGCCGCGCCCGCTCAGGACAGCCAGACCGTCTTCTCCGCGGCCGGCCTGCGCTTGCCCGCGGGCAGCGGACCTTCCGGCTCGCCCAGATAGATGAGGCCGACGAGTTCCTCCGTCTCCTGCAGGCCGAGCGCCTGCTTCATGAGCGGATGGTACATCGGCTCGCCGGTGCGCCAGATCGCGGCCAGCCCGAGCGCATGCGCCGCCAGCAGCAAATTTTGCACGGCCGCATGAGTCGCCGCGAATTCCTCGCCGCGCACGACCTTCGGCGCATCGGACGGCAGCGCCGACACCGCGATGACGACCGGCGCGCGGTACGCCTTCGCCTCCGCCTTGACGCGCACCGTCTCCCGCTCCTCCTCCGGAGCCCCGAGCGCCGCGATGTCGCCGTAAGCCTTCGCCAGCACGCCGCGCCCTTCGCCCGTCATGACGCGGAACCGCCACGGCTCCGTGCCGTGATGGCTCGGCGCCCAGTTGGCCGCCTCGAGAATCGCTTCGATCGTCTCGCGCGGCACCGGCTCCTGCCTGACCCGGCCGAACGACCGGCGCGTGCGGATCGCCTCCAGTACGTCCATATGTACGCCCCTCTTTCCCTGTTTCAAGTCAGCCGAACACATTCGCGATATAGATCATCGCGAGCAGGCCGGCAATAAAACTGTAGGTCGAAGGCCGCTCGAACCCGTGTCCGTGGCTTTCGGGAATGAGCTCCTTGTACGCGATGAACAGCATGGCCCCGGCCGCGAACGCCAGCCCCGGACCGATCATCCCGTCGATGCGGCTGGCCGCCCCGTAGCCGACCACCGCCGACACCATCTCCATGAGGCCGGTCGCCGTCACGATGAGCAGCGATTTCAGCTTGGGCGTCCGCGCGTTCAGCAGAAACACGGCCAGAATGAGCCCTTCCGGCATGTTCTGCGCCCCGATCGCGATCGCGACCATCGGTCCGAGTCCTTCGTTTCCGCTCGCGTAGCTGAACCCCGTGCTGAGGCCTTCGGGAATATTGTGGATAAAAAGTGCGATCATGACGAGCAATGCCTTGTTGTCGAGCGAGCGGAGGCCGTTTTTGTTCTCGACGTCGATGTGGGGGATGTTCCGTTCGATCGCATCCAGCACCAGCACGCCGAGCACGAGCCCGGCGGTCATCGCCCAGAAGCCGGCTTCGGCGATCGCCTGGGGAAGCAGGCCGAACGTCGAAGCGGACACCATGATGCCGGCCGTGAACGCGACGAGAATGTCTTTCCACCGCTCGGACATTTTACGGATCAGGAGCACCGGAAGCCCGCCCAGAACCGTGGCCATGGCCGATACGAAACTGCCGAGCAAAGCGTCCTCCAAGACCGCCAGCACCTCCCGCTTTCCTGTGCGCTAGTTCCGAGTATAGCACGAGCGCGGGCGGCGGCAAGCCCTTTTGTCGGGCTGCGGAAGGCTCGTCATTCGGCCGGGGCCGCCGCGTCTTCCATTTTCCCCGCAGTCCCGGCTTCTCCGCTTCCCGGCGGCACGATCCGAACCTTCGCGATCCGCTTGTCGATCGGGCCTTCCGCGCGGAAGGTGTACCCTTCCCAGACGATCTCCGCCTGGTCGCCCGCCTCCGGGAACCGTCCGAGCTGCCCGATGACGAAGCCGCTCACCGTGTCGTACCGGTCCACCGGCAGCCCGATGTCCAGCAGTCGCTCGATCTCGTCGAGGTCGACGATGCCGCTCACGAGCAGCGATTGGTCGTCCATTTTCACAATATCGCGCACATCTTCATCGTATTCGTCAAAAATGTTGCCCACGATTTCCTCAAGCAGATCCTCGGCCGTGACAATGCCCGCCGTTCCCCCGTATTCGTCGATGACGATCGCCATGTGGACCTTGTTCTTCTGGAATTCCCGGAACACTTCGTCGATCGGGCGCTGCAACGGCACATGATACGGCTTGCGCAGCAGCTTCGTCAGATCGAACGCCTCTTCGTCGCAGTCCATGACGTACATCGTCAGATCCTTGACGTGCAGAATGCCGACAATATCATCCATATGTTCGCGGTAGACGGGATAGCGCGTATATTTCTCGCTGCTGATCGTCGCGACGACGTCCTTCAGCGTCGCGCCGAGCGGGATGCCGACGACGTAGAGGCGGTGGGTCATGATCTCGCCGACGGTCTTGTTGTCGAAGTCGAAAATGTTGTTGATCATCATTTTCTCCGTCTTGTCGATCGCGCCCCGCTCCTCGCCGACATCGACCATCATCCGAATCTCTTCCTCCGTCACTTCTTCATCGTCCGCGTTCGGATCGACGCCGAACAGGCGCACGATCAGGTTCGTCGAACCGGTGAGCAGCCGCACGACCGGATAGGTGACCGTCGACAGGAAGACGAGCGGACGGACGGCGAGCATCGCGATCGGCTCCGCTTTCTTCATCGCGAGCCGCTTCGGCACCAGTTCCCCGAACACGAGCGTAAAATAGGAGAGCACCAGCGTGATGACAACCAGCGCGATCGTATGCAGCAATTTCTGCGGCACCGGCACGCCCTGGTTCGCGGCGAACGCCGCCAGATCGTCCGCGAAGCTCTCGGCCGCGAACGCACTCGCGAGAAATCCGGCCAGCGTGATCCCGATCTGGATGGTCGCGAGGAACCGGCTCGGTTCGCGCAGCAAGCCCTCGAGCAGTTTCGCTTTCTTGTGTCCGTCCTCCGCCATCGCGCGAATCCGGTTGTCGTTCAGCGAGATGAGCGCGATCTCGGAAGCGGCGAAAAAGGCGTTCAGCAGGATTAGCACGATGAGCACAATGATTGCCATGCGTTCACTTCCCCGTCCTGTTCTGGCACAGACTCCATGCGTAGTATAAGGCTTGCGGCGGTGAAATATGTCCGCGCGGACTTTTCCGCACAGACAGGAAAACCGTCGCCGGCGGCATCGCCGCGGCAGCGGGCTTCACATCTGCTGCATTTCCCGTTCCAGCCGGTCGACGGCCGGCTGGAGCGGCTCGGGCGCGAGGGCTCGCACATGGCCCAGCATGGCGCGCAGAATGACGCGATTCGGCAGCAGTTTCGCCGCCTCGGCCGCAAGCAGGCCGAGCGCTTCCTCCAGCTCGCCGGTATCCGCGCCGTCCGCCCGGAGGGCTTCCAACTGTTCCCGCAGCTCCCGGATCGCGGTCTGCCGCGACGCCGGACCGCAGCCGCCCGTCAGACTCCGGACCAGCTCTTCGAGCTCATCGCCCGGGACGAGCGGACGCTCGCCGCTGCCGGACAGCCCGGCGACGATGTCGTCCATCCGGGCGACGAGATACCGCGCCAACCGCTGCGGTTCGAGCGGCTTGCCGCCGAGCAGGAAATATCCGATGAACTCGCCGATCGCGCCCTGCATCATCAGCGCGATGTCGCAGGCATAAGGCGCGCAGGCTTCGCCGTACACACTGCGGATCGACCGCTGCAGCCAATCCGCCGTCTCCGCCCGGATCCGCAGGACGAATCCGGGCAGCGCTTCGTGGATTTCGCTCGCATGGTCATGCCAGAGCCGCCGGATCCATTCGGCGTTGTCCGAGCCCACGGCGAGCTGCGCCTCGAGCTGGCGGATGAACCGCTCGCGCGGGGTCAGGCCATCATCCGCCTCCAGTTCCGACATCCGCCGCCGGACCCGGTCGTAGACGTCAGAGATGGCGGCCAGCGCCAGCTCGTCCTTCGATTTGAAATGGAGATAGATGGACCCTTTCGCCACCCCGGCTTCCTCGGCGATTTCCTGCATCGACGCCGCGCGGTAGCCTTTGCACGCAAACACGCGCAAGGCGGCGGACACGATCATCCGTTTCTTGTCCGACAACTAGATCCGCTCCTCGACCTGCTTGCGGCGGAAGCGCATCAACACTTCGTAGATCGCCGGCACGATGAACAGCGTGAGCAGCGTCGAGCTGGTCAGGCCGCCAATGACCGTTACCGCCAGTCCCTTCGAAATGATGCCCGCGCCTTCGAGGCTGAACAGCATCGGCAGGAGGGCGCCGACCGTCGCGAGGGCGGTCATCAGAATCGGGCGCAGACGGGTCCCGGCCGCCTCGATCAGCGCTTCCCGCGTTGCGAGGCCTTCCCGCTCCTTGTGGATGACGCGGTCGATGAGCACGATCGCGTTCGTGACGACGATGCCGATCAGCATGAGCAGACCCATCATTGCCGAGACGTTCAGCGTCTCGCCGGCCAGCAGCAGCGCGATGAATGCGCCGATCGCCGTGAACGGCAGAGAGAACAGGATCGCGAACGGCGCCAGCCCGCCGCCGAACGTGATGACGAGCACGAGGTAGACGATCGCGACCGCTGCAGCCATCGCCAGGCCGAGCTGCGTGAACGTCTCGTTCATTTGCTCGACGACGCCGCCGAACTCGACATCAACCGAGGCCGGGAGTTCGAGATCGTTGATCTTTTGTTTCAGCGCGGAAGAGGCCTTGCCGACGTCGGCAGTCGTTACTTCGGCCGTCATGTTCGTGTACAGACGACCGTCCAGCAGGTTGATCGCGTTGGGCGATTCGCCGCTTTCGACCTTCACGACATCCCGGATCGGCACCTCGAAGCCGAGCGGCGAGGTGAGCGCCACGCCGGTCATGTCGTCGATCGTGTCGTAATGCTTCGTCTCCGACTGCACATAGACGTTGTACACTTCGCCGTCTTCCTGGATCGTCGTCAGGACGGGCCGCTCCCGCACGGGGGCAAGCGCGAGCATGATGTTGCCGGTCGTCAGCCCGTACCGGCTGAGCTGCGCCTGATCCGCGAGCAGCGTGTACTGGTCGTAAGTCTCTTCAAGCCCCGTCTCGATGTCCTTGAAGTTCGGATCCTCTTCCATGAGCGCCTTGATTTTTTCGGCCGCGTCGCGGATGTCTTCGTAGCTGTCGCCGAATACGGTCAGGGTGAAGCCGCCCGCGCCGAAGGCGCCGGCCATGTCGACCAGCCCCCACTCGCCTTCGCCCGGAGCCTTCGCCTGCACATCGGCGAGCACCTGCTCCTTGACTTTCTCGAAGTCCTTGATGTCGTTCTCGAACAGGACATAGAACAGCGCGGACCGGTCCGAACCGAAGCCCATCATGGGGCCGCCCTGGTTGCCGATCGCGAACTGCATGTCCGTCACGTCGTCGCGGTTCAGCAGGTAGTCCTCCGCCTTCAGCGCCAGATCGTACACTTCATCCTGCAGATCGCCCGGCGCCGGCGTATAGGTGATCATCGCGTATTTCTGCTCTTCCTCCGGAAGGAAGCTCGTGCCGATGAGGGTGCTGAGTCCGACGCTCGCGACGAGCAGCAGCACCGCGACGGCGAACGTCACGATCTTGTGGCTGAGCGCCCAGCGCAGCCCTTTCTGGTACGCTTTCGCCAGCCGTCCGGGGCCTTCGGTATGCTTGCCCTCGGGCAGACCGCGCTTGAACAGCGTATGCGCCAGCATCGGCACGATCGTGATCGCGACGAGCAGCGACGCCAGCAACGAGAACACCATCGTCAACGCGAACGGCATGAACAGTTCGCCCACCATGCCGCTGACGAGGCCAAGCGGCACGAAGACGGCGATCGTGACGATCGTCGACGACATGATCGGGATGAACATTTCCTTCGTCGCCGAGAGGATGAGCGCCTTGCCCTTCAGTTGCTCGCCGGTCAGCGACATGCGCCGGTAGATGTTCTCGATGACGACGATCGAGTCGTCCACAACCCGGCCGATCGCGACCGTCATCGCGCCCAGCGTCATCATGTTGAGCGTGATGTCATTCACCTTCAGCAGCAGGATGCCGATCAGGAGCGACATCGGGATCGAGATGACCGCGATCAGCGTCGAGCGGACGTTGCGCAGGAACATCAGAATGATGATGACCGCGAAGATCGCCCCGAACAGCGCCTTCTCGAGCATCGTCGCGATCGATTGCTCGATCGGTTCGCCCTGGTCGAGCATCGTGATGATGTTCAGGCCTTCGGTGTCTTCCTTGAAGGCATCAAGCTCGGCCTTGACCTTGTTGACAACTTCGACCGTGTTCGCGTCCGGCGCCTTGATGATCTGTACGGCGATGGATTCCTGTCCGTTCGTGCGCGAGATCGATTCCGCCTTGCCGACGAACTCGATGTCCGCGATTTCCGAGAGCGGAACCGTCGGCAGGCCGCTGTTCATCAGCGCGGCGAGCAGGCCGGCGCCGTCCGCGCCGGCTTCGCCGGCCCCCATGCCTGCGGCGGCGTCCATGCCGGCGGCCGCATCCATGCCTGCGGTACCGCCCATGCCGGCCGCGGGGTCCATACCCGCAGCACCGCCCATACCGGCGGCCGCTCCTTCACCGCCGGACGGAATGAGCGGAATGGCCAGATTGCGCAGATCGTTCAGCGAACGCACGCCGCCGTCCACGACGATGTTTTTCTGTGTATCCTCCATCTCGAACAGACCGAGCGGCGCCTTCAGCACCGAACCCTGGATGATGCCCCGGACCGTATCCTTGCTGAGGCCGTACTCTGCCAGCTTGTCCTCTTTCCAGGTCAGGATGACTTCACGAATGTATTGGCCCGAGATTTGAACTTCCGATACGCCGTCGATACCCTCGAGGGACGGCCGCAGTTCCTCTTCGATGACCGCGGTCAGCTCCTCGAGCGACAGCGTGTCGCTGCTGACGCTGACGGCCAGCACCGGGAAGGCGTTGATCGTAATCCGGGAGAGCGTCGGTTTCGAAGCGCCTTCCGGCAGCGTGACGCTGTCCACCGCTTCGCGGGCTTCTTCGAGCGCCTCTTTCATGTCCTTCTCATACTCGTACTGAATGAACAGCGACGAGACGTTCTCTATCGACATGGATTGCATGACGTCGACGCCATTCAGATTGCGCAGCCGCTGCTCGATCGGGCGCGTCACCTGCTCCGCCACCTCGTCGGGCGCCGCGCCCGGATAGATCGTCGTTATTGAAATAACCGGAACGTTGATGTCCGGGATCGTTTCCTGCTTCATCGTGAGCCCGGCGTAGAGACCGGCCGCCACGACGATGAAGGTCATGATCCACAACGCAAACTTGTTGTTCAGCGAAAATCGGATGATGCCGTTCAACCAATTCCACTCCTTTGTCCGTTGTGCTGACCGATTGGTCAGAATGGTATTATTCTATCCTGTCAAGAGATTGAATTTCAAACGAACACCTCCGTTGACCAGTCGGTCAGACCCCTTTCGCCCGTTATGTACAGCCTTTGCAGGCCCACCATTTACATACGGTCGAGCCCGCGCCCGGGAGCCAAAAAATTGCACGAATCGCGCCCAGTGCCCGCCCGCAGCGGCGTTTCGGGTCCGGGCGCCGGACGCGCGCCGACCGCGCCCCGCCTGCAACGGTACTGCGTGCCGTTAACGGACCTGTCACCGGCCTCGAAACAATCGAGTAGGAGGGGGCGGCTAGCCCCCGACCTCTCACACCACCGTACATGCGGGTCCGCATACGGCGGTTCCGTAAGGTTAACAAAGTTCCAGGTAACGAGAAAGCATACTTTTCAGCCCTTTCGCTTCCCAGTAGGAAGTCGGAAGGGCATTGTTTGTGTTACGGGACATTTCCCACGGACCACGGCGTGAGTTCGCCATCATTCGAGCCGCCCATTCGGGCACGCCGAGTGCA
>NZ_QEWA01000017.1:0-23930 GCF_003390775.1 Thermobacillus sp.
TTACCTGGAACTTTGTTAACCTTACGGAACCGCCGTATGCGGACCCGCATGTACGGTGGTGTGAGAGGTCGGGGGCTAGCCGCCCCCTCCTACTCGATTCGGACGCTGCGGTCCGGTACATACAATGAGAGCGTTGTATCCGCCGGCTGCGAAAGTTTTGCCCGTACGGCAATAATCTAACTTCGAGGGAGGCGAGATACATGCGACCGTTGAATGTAAGAAGCCGGCTGCGGGCGGCGGCTGCGGCCCTGATGCTGCTCGCCGCGCTGGCGGCAATCGTCCCCGCGGCGCAGGCCGCGGATGCGGGCGCGGGCGGCGCCGGTCCGGCCGTCTACGTCATCCCGGTCCGACAGACGATTGAATCCGGGCTCGAGGCGTTCCTGAAGCGGGCGTTCCGCGAAGCGGAAGAAGTGCGGGCCGAACGCATCGTGCTCGTCATCAACACGAACGGAGGCCGGCTCGAGAACGCGCAGAACATCGGCGATCTGGTTGGCGCAAGCCCGGTCCCGGTCACCGCTTTCGTGGAGAGCAAGGCGTTCTCTGCGGGTGCGTACATCGCGCTCAACGCGGATCAGATCGTCATGCGGCCGGGCAGCTCCATCGGCGCGGCGGCCATGGTGGACGCGGCCGGCAATCTGGTGGACAATCCGAAGCAGATCTCGGCCTGGACGGCGGAAATGCGGGACGCGGCGGAAGCGTCCGGGCGCGACCCGAACATCGCCGCCGCGATGGCCGACCCGAATTACCGGGGCGAGCTCCCCGGCATCGGCCGGGACCCGGGCGGCATCCTGACACTGACCGCGGAAGAGGCGCTCCGCGTCGGCTATGCCGACCATCTGGCCGATTCGGTGGAAGAAGTGATCGCATGGCTCGGCCTGGAGCAGCGCGCCGTCGTCCATGTCGAACCTTCGCTTGCCGAACGGGCCGCCCGGGTGCTGACGCAGCCCGGCGTCATGCTGCTGCTCCTGATCATCGGCATCGCCGGCATCGTCATCGAGATGCTGGTGCCGGGGTTCGGCGTTCCGGGGGTCGTCGGCCTTCTGGCGCTGGTGCTGTACTTCTTCGGCCAGTACGTGGCGGGATTCGCCGGCATGGAGTCCGTCGCCCTGTTCGTCGCCGGCATCATCCTGCTCGTGCTGGAACTGTTCGTGCCGAGCTACGGGATTCTCGGCATTCTCGGCGGGGCGGCGATCATCGGCGGCATCGCCACCGCCGCCTACGATGCCGGCGACGCCGTCACCACCCTGCTCTATGCGCTCGGGGCGGCGGCGGTGCTGGCTGCGGTCGCGGGCTACATTTTCCGCAGACGGGGCGTCTGGAACAAATTCATTCTGCGTGAATCGCTCACGTCCGAGGAAGGCTATCTGTCGACGGAAGCGCGTACGGATCTGGCAGGAAAATCGGGTACCGCGCTGACGCCGCTCCGTCCGGCGGGCGTCGTCCTGATCGACGGCGAGCGGATCGACGCCGTGTCGGAAGGCGGCTTTGTCGAACCCGGCGCGCGGGTCAGGGTGGTGCGCGCGGAAGGTCTGCGGGTCGTGGTGAAAGAGTCGAAAGACGAATAACAAGCGGCTTCAGGGCCGCGGATCGCGGAGGTTGGAAAAATGGATCCGAATTCGCTCATTGCGATTTTTGTGGTTGTGGCATTGGTCGTTGTCGCGTTGTTCGTGTTCTTCAGCTTTGTTCCGGTCATGCTCTGGATCTCGGCGCTGGCGTCCGGCGTCCGCATCAGCATGATCACGCTGGTCGCCATGCGGCTTCGCCGCGTCGTGCCGAGCCGGATCGTGAACCCGCTCATCAAGGCGACGAAAGCCGGGTTGGGGCTTACGATCAACCAGCTGGAAAGCCATTACCTCGCCGGCGGCAATGTCGACCGCGTCGTCAACGCGCTGATCGCGGCGCAGCGGGCGAACATTCCGCTCGGCTTCGAGCGGGCGGCGGCGATCGACCTCGCCGGCCGGGACGTGCTGCAGGCGGTGCAAATGAGCGTCAATCCGCGCGTCATTGAAACGCCGTTCGTCTCGGCCGTCGCGAAGGACGGCATCGAGGTCAAGGTGCGCGCTCGGGTGACGGTGCGGGCGAACATCGACCGGCTCGTCGGCGGCGCCGGCGAAGAGACGATCATCGCCCGCGTCGGCGAGGGCATCGTCAGCACGAACGGCTCCGCGAACTCGCACAAGGAAGTGCTTGAAAATCCGGACATGATCTCGCGCACGGTGCTTAACAAGGGCCTCGACGCGGGCACGGCGTTCGAAATTCTGTCGATCGACATCGCGGACGTGGACATCGGCAAGAACATCGGCGCGCAGCTCCAGACGGAGCAGGCGGAAGCCGACAAGCGGATCGCGCAGGCGAAGGCGGAAGAGCGCCGCGCGATGGCGGTTGCGCTCGAGCAGGAGATGCGCGCCCGCGTCGTCGAGATGCGCGCGAAGGTCGTCGAATCCGAAGCCGAGGTGCCTCGTGCGATGTCCGAAGCGCTGCGCAGCGGCAAGATCGGCGTCATGGACGTGCTGAACATGCGCAACATTGAAGCCGACACGCTGATGCGCGATTCGATCGGCAAGTCCGGCAGACCGGCGAACAATGATGAGGAAGCATGATGCGGCGGTTGCCGGCGCGGAGGTGAACGATGGAAGCGATCCTCTCGTTTCTGTTCGATAACCCGTTTCTGACGATCATTCTGCTTTTCTTCCTGTTCTCCATGCTCGGCCGGACCGGCCGGAAAGGCGGTGGTAACCGGATGCCGGATTTCGGCAGCGGTCCCGGCGGCTGGCAGGCGCCCGGGCGGGGGATGCCGCGCGGTTCCGGACGTTCCGGCGAAATGCGCGGCCGCACCGATCTTTCGCGGCGTCCGGAACGCAGGGATGCCGGCGGAGGGGAACCCGCATTTCCGCGCGAATGGAGGCCCGCACAGCCGCAGGAGGCGCGGGAGCGGATGGCGGACCCGCGTCCGGTCCGCATGGAGCCGTCGCCGCCGGCCGCTTCCCCGGCCGCATCAGCGTTGACAGCAGCCCATGAAGCGGCTGATTCCGCTTCCGCAGCGATTGACGGCGCTTCCCGGGTGGCGCCCGCCCTGCAGGTGGAGCGGGCGTCCGGCCGTCCGATCGCCGGGCAGGAGGAACTGCGCCAAGCCGTCCTCTGGGCCGAAATTCTCGGCCCGCCGCGCGCGCGTTCCCCGCATGGCCGGCGCCGCATCGGGCGCTGAGACGTTTTACCCCCTTGCCGAACAGCAAGGGGGTTTTTGATTTTGTGTGTCAGAAGTGCAGCTGGTGAAAATCTGCCCGTTCGCACACCCTGCTCCGGCCCCCGCTCCCCTCATATTTCCGCAGCCCGCCGCATAGTTTTGTAAGGTACAAGGGAGGGAGCGGATCCGCCATGCGCCGAATCAACCACCGCTTGCGCCAATGGACAGCCCGGGTACTCGAACTTCCGCAGGATGTCGTGTTCGATCTGCCGCGCCTTACGATGATCGGCGACCGGCAGCTCTATATCGAGAACCACCGGGGCGTGCTCCATTTCTCGCCGGACATGCTGCGGCTTGCGTTGCCGAACGGCAAGCTCGAGGTGTCGGGAAAGGATCTGGTCATCCGCGGAATCTGGACGGAAGAAGTGTTCGTGGAGGGCATCATTACGCAAGTTTCGATCAACGGATAAGGGGCGTGGAACGGGTGAAGGTAACATGGTTTCATGCCGTGCGCGGCTGTGTGACGGTCCGCATCGCCGGCTCCGGGACGGAACGGCTGCTGAGCGATGCGGCGGGGGACGGAATCGAATTGCTCGCCTTGCGCCGGACAAGCCCGGGGGAGATCGAATGCATCGTGACGGTGGGCGACTTTTCCCGGCTGCGTCCGCATTTGCGCCGGACAGGCTGTCGGCTCAGGATCGTCGGAAAGCGCGGGCTGCCGTTTCAATTGGCGCGGATCGGCCGGAGGAAGTTCTTCGCGGCGGGGCTCGTGTTGTTTTTCATCGGACTCTATCTGCTCTCCTCGCTCATCTGGCGCATCGAGATCGAAGGGAACGAGCGGCTGACGGACGAGCAGATTTTGGCGGCGGCGCGGGCGGAAGGGTTGCACGTCTTCCAGTGGTCGTTCCGTCTTCCGGGAGCCGAAGAATTGTCGCGCAGGCTGAACACCGCGCTGCCCGGCACGGCCTGGGTCGGCGTGGAGAAGCGCGGCACGCTGGTTACGATCCGCATCGTCGAGACGACCGAGCCGGAGCCGCGGACCTTGCTCAGCCCCCGCCATCTGATCGCGAAAGAAGACGCGGTCGTCACCCGCATCACCGCGACCCGCGGCCGTCCCGTCGTGAAGAAAAATCAGCGCGTGAAAAAGGGCGATGTCCTGATTTCCGGCATTCTCGGCGGGGATGGTTTGCATGTGAATGTGCCGGCCGAAGGGACGGTGAGGGGCCTCGTCTGGCACGAATACGACATCACGTCGTCGCTGGTCCGCAAGGCGAAGACGTATACGGGCGAGCGGCGCACGGTCTGGCACGCCGTGCTGGGAGACCGCAGCCTGAAAGTCAGCGGGTTCGGCGAGCCGCCGTTCGCCAAATACGAGTCCGTCCTCCGGCAGGAGAACGCGGCCTGGCGCGGCATCGTGCTGCCGATCGGCCGCATCCGGGAGACGCAGCTGGAAGTAACGTTCGTGGAGCGGCGGTTGACGGAGGAAGAGGCGGCGGCCGAAGGGCTGCTGCAGGCCCGCGCCGACATCCTGCGGAAGGCTGGCGCGGACGCGGTGATCCGGGCGGAAAAGATTTTGCATCGAAAGACCGAGAATGGTAAAGTTTATATGAAAGTACTGTTCGAAGTGGAACAGTCGATCACTGATGAAATGCCGCTAGTTCAACCACAAGGAGAATGACGATTTGCACGAGAAGACGGGAACCGTCCGAATTCCGCTGGCCAGCGCGGCGGAAGGACTGGCTTTATTCGGTCCGCAGGACAAGTATCTGCAGCTCGTCGAGCGCGGGATGGAAGCGGAGATCCGTTCCCGGGACGCCGAAATTGTCATCACGGGTCCGGAGCATGAGCTGGCTGCCCTCGAGCAGCTCTACAGCGTGCTGCTGGAGCTTGTCCGGGGAGGCTACACGCCTTCCGAGCGCGATTTCGCCTACGCGCTGGAACTGGCGCGGGAACTGAAGGCGGACGAGCTGCTTGATCTGTTCAAAACGTCCATCACGACGACGTACCGGGGCAAGCCGATCCAGTTCAAGACGCTCGGCCAGCGCCGCTACGTCCAGGAGATCCGGAAGAAAGACATCGTGTTCGGCATCGGACCGGCCGGCACGGGGAAAACCTATCTCGCCGTCGTCCTCGCGGTCGCGGCGCTGAAGGAAGGCAAGGTCAAGCGGATCGTGCTGACGCGGCCCGCGGTGGAAGCGGGCGAAAATCTCGGTTTTCTGCCGGGCGACCTGCAGGAGAAAGTCGATCCATATCTCAGACCGCTGTACGATGCGCTGCATGACGTCATGGGACCGGATCAGTCGGCGAAAGCGTTCGAACGGGGCATCATCGAGGTCGCCCCGCTGGCCTACATGCGAGGCCGGACGCTGGACGATTCGTTCATCATTCTCGACGAAGCGCAGAACACGACGCCCGAACAGATGAAGATGTTCCTCACCCGGCTCGGTTTCGGTTCCAAAATGGTCATCACGGGCGACGTGACGCAGATCGACCTGCCCCGGGGCAAGCATTCCGGCCTGATCGAAGCCCGGCGCATCCTGGGCGGGATCGAGGAGATCGGTTTTGTCGAACTCACCGAGTCGGACGTTGTCCGCCATTCGCTTGTGCAGCAAATCATCACGGCGTATGCGCGCGCGGAAGAAGAGGCGGCCGGAAGATAGAACGGCCGGCCGCAGGACAGGGAGACTGCCGGACCGCAGGCGGGTCCGGCCGGAGAATTACACGGCGCCGTCCAGGCAGCAAAGGAGGAATGCCGCATGAGTATGAGCGGTGCGGCGGTCCGGGATTCGGACCACGGACGGCCTGCAGGATGGAAGCAGAGCGCGGCGGTTCGCTGGCTGCTGCTGCTTCTGTTCGTGCTGCTGTTTTGCGCCGTTCTGTCGCCGCGGCTCATTCCGAAGACTTACAATCTGGAGCTCGGCAGCGTCAGCACCCGCGACATTGCCGCGCCCCGGCAATGGGAGGATGAACGGGCGACCGAACTCGCGAAGGAGCAGGCGGCGGAAAGCGTGGAGCCGAAATACTCCATCGTGGCCTTGCGCAACGAGACGCTGGTCGACCAGATCGTCGACCGCATGGAACAGCTCAACGCGGACACAGATGTCTCGTTCGACAACAAGGTCGAGATCTATCGCCGCGAGATTCCGGCGCGGTACGACGCGTTCGTCGACAAGTTCGCCGCCGACAACCGCGGTTCGGAGACGTACAATCCCGGCCTGCTGGAAGAGATGGCGCGCAACGTCAAGGAGCAGCGCTATACGATTCCGGAGGAGACGTTCTACAAGCTGCCGCTGCTTACCGGCCAGCGGCTGCAGGAAATCCGCCAGGTTGCGGCCGAGGCCGTGCGCAGGCTGATGTCCGAGCAACTGACCGATGCCGAGACCGCCCGCGCGAAAGTGGCCGAACTCGTCAACACAAGTTCCCTCGACGACCGCACCGACCGGGAAATCGCCGCCGAGCTGGCACGCTTTGCCATCATGCCGAACAAGTTCTACGACCAGCAGGCGACCGAGAAGGCGCGGGCGCAGGCGCGGGAGAACACGCCGCCCGTCGTGATCAAGGAAGGAGACATCGTCGTCCGGAAGAACCAGACGATCACGCCGGAAATCTATGAACGGCTGGAAGGCCTGGGGCTGCTCAAGAGCTCCACGAACGTCTGGCCGTATTTCGGGCTTGTCATCTTCGCGCTGCTGTCGGCGCTGGCGATTTACAGCTACCTGGAACACGTCGGCCTGCCCGGAAGCGGTTCGAACGTGAAATACGGCAACTCGCAGCTGCTCATGCTGCTCATGATCTTCGCGCTGAACCTGCTGGCGATGGCGATCGTGGCGCTGATCCAGACATCGGACACCTGGTACCTCGGGTATCTGGCGCCGGCCGCGCTTGGACCGGTGCTCATCGCGCTGCTGCTCGACCTCAACCTCGCGATCGTGTCGGCCATCGTGTTCGCGGCGGCGGGCAGCATTTTGTTCAATACGGAGAGCGGACGGATTTTCGATTTCACGTTCGGGTTCGTCATCCTGGTCATCTCGCTGACGGCGGTCTTCGCCGTCCATCGCGCCGGCCAGCGTTCGACGCTGCTGAAGGCAGGAGTGCTGGCCAGCCTGTTCGGGACGGCGGCGGTTCTCGCGCTGCTCTCGTTCGGCGAGCTGCCGCCGCGCATGGAGATCATCTATTCGGCCGCCTGCACGTTCGCCGGCGGGTTGCTCACCGTCGTGCTCGTCATCGGCCTGATGCCGTTCTTCGAGCTGTCGTTCGGCATCCTCTCGGCACTCAAGCTGATCGAACTGTCGAACCCGAACCATCCGCTGCTGCGCAAGCTGCTGACCGAGACGCCGGGAACCTATCACCACAGCGTCATGGTCGGCAACCTGTCCGAAGCGGCGGCGGAAGCGATCGGCGCGAACGGCCTGCTGTGCCGCGTCGGCTCGTTCTATCACGACATCGGCAAGACGAAGCGACCGGGCTACTTCATCGAGAACCAGAATCACATGGAGAACCCGCACGATTCGATCGATCCGAAGCTGAGCCGTTCCATCATCATCGCCCACGCGCGCGACGGCGTGGAGATGCTCAAAGCGCACAACATTCCGAAGCCGATCCGCGACATCGCGGAACAGCATCACGGCACGACGCTGCTGAAATATTTCTACCACAAGGCGGTCAAACAGGCGGAGGCGGCCGGCGTCGAACCGGACTTCACGGAGGACGATTTCCGCTACCCCGGACCGAAAGCGCAATCGAAAGAAGCGGCCATCGTCGGCATTGCGGACTGCGTCGAAGCGGCCGTCCGCTCGCTGCACAATCCGACGATCGAGCAGATCGAGTCGATGATCAACAAGATCATCAAGAGCCGGCTGGACGACAACCAATTCAACGAATGCGACCTGACGTTGAAAGAGCTGGACAAGATCGCGCAGACGTTGAAAGAGACGGTGGTCGGCATCTTTCATTCGCGCATTGAATACCCCGAAGACGTGAAACCGAAGGAGAAAGCGTAAATGGGTCTGACGCTCGAATGGAGCAACGAACAGGACGCCATGGCACTTGAGGACGGATGGATCGCGCGGCTGGAGCAACTGCTTCGGCTCGCCGGCGAAGCGGAGGGCATCGAAGACGGAGAGGTGGCGCTCACCTTCGTCGACGATGCCCGCATCCGCGAATTGAACCGCGAATACCGGGGCATCGACCGGCCGACCGATGTACTGTCGTTCGCCATGCAGGAAGGCGACGAGCCGGACATCGTGTTCGACGAATGGGAAGACGGAGAAACCGACCCGGTTTCCGGCATGCTCGGCGACATTGTCATCTCGCTGGAGCGCGCGAAGGCGCAGAGTGAGGAGTACGGCCATTCGCTGGAGCGGGAAATCGGCTTTCTGTTTGTGCACGGGTTTCTCCATCTGCTTGGCTACGACCATCAGACCGCGGAGGAAGAGGCGGTCATGTTCGCCCGGCAGGAAGAAATTTTGCAGCGGGCGGGGTTGACCCGGTAATGCGCCGCTTCCTGTGCAGCCTGAAGTTCGCTGCGGGCGGCATTGCGCTGGGCGTCTGCAGGGAGCGGAACATGCGCATCCACCTGATCGCGACGGCCGCCGTCGTGCTGCTCGCGATCTGGCTCGATGTCCGGCCCGTGGAATGGGCCGTCCTGCTCGCCCTGTGCGGGCTTGTCATCGGCCTCGAGCTGGTCAACACGGCGGTGGAGCGCGTCGTCGACCTCGTCAGCCCGGAGCGCCATCCGCTGGCGAAGGAAGCGAAGGATGCGGCCGCGGGAGGCGTGCTGGCCGCGGCAATATTCGCGGCCCTGGCCGGGCTGATCGTACTGGGGCCCCCGCTGTGGCACAAGCTTCAGGAGCTGTTCGGGCTGTAAGGCGGTAACCGGGCTTCGGACAAAGGCAGACTTGAAAATGTCCCGTGAACGGAATGGCAACACAGACAGACGGAAAGGAGCGCCGCTGCTGATGAGCGGTAACGCATCATCCCTGATCGAAGAGCGGGAAGCGCTGTCCCTGCTTGAAGCGGCAGCCGAAGCGCGGACCCGCGCCTATATTCCCTATTCCGGCTTCGCGGTGGGCGCCGCGCTGCTGGATGCGGAAGGCGGCATCCACTTCGGATGCAATATCGAGAACGCCGCCTACGGCCCGACGAACTGCGCCGAGCGGACGGCGCTGTTCAGCGCCGTCGCGGCCGGCCGGCCGCCGCGCAGCTTCCGCGCAATCGCCGTCACGGCGGATACCGCCGAGCCGGTGACGCCGTGCGGCACCTGCAGGCAGGTGCTTGCCGAGCTGTGCGCTCCGGACATGCCGGTCGTGCTGGGCACGATTCGCGGTCCGTGGCGGGTGACCACGGTCGCGGAGCTGCTGCCCGGCGCGTTCTCGTCGGCGCAGCTGGATGAAGACAGGGCACGGAAAGGGGGCGATCGCCCGTGAGCGAATGCTCGCAGAGCAAGGACAGGCAGGACAGGCCGGACGGACGGGACGACCGCTTTCGCTCAGGCTTCACCGCGATCGTCGGCCGGCCGAACGTCGGCAAGTCGACGCTGATGAACCATCTGATCGGCCAGAAAGTCGCGATCATGTCGGACAAGCCGCAGACGACGCGCAACAAGATCCACGGCGTCTACACGTCGGACCGGGCGCAGATCGTCTTCCTGGACACGCCCGGCATCCACAAGCCGACGTCGAAGCTCGGCGACTTCATGAACCGGTCGGCGGACAGCGCGTTGGCGGAAGTCGACGTCATCCTGTTCCTCGTCGACGTTTCGGAGGAGCTCGGCGGCGGCGACCGCTTCATCATCGAGAAGCTCAAGAAGACGAAAACGCCGGTGTTCCTCGTGATGAACAAGATCGACAAGGTGCATCCGGACGCGCTGCTGCCCGCCATCGCGAAGTATCGCGAGCTGTACGACTTCGCCGAGGTCGTGCCGATCTCCGCGCTGAACGGCAACAATGTGGGAACGCTGCTCGAGCAGATTATCCGCTACCTGCCCGAAGGCCCGATGTATTATCCGGCCGACCAGGTGACGGATCACCCCGAGCAGTTCATCGTCGCCGAGCTGATCCGGGAGAAAATTTTGCAGCTGACCTATGAGGAAGTGCCGCACTCGATCGCCGTGGCGACCGAGGAAATGCGCGTTCAGGAGAACGGGGTCGTGTACATCCGGGCGGTCATCTACGTCGAACGCGAATCGCAGAAGGGCATCATCATCGGCAAGCACGGCGCGATGCTGCGGGAAGTCGGCGCCGCTGCGCGGCAGGACATCGAAGCGCTGCTCGGCTCGCGGATCTGGCTGGATCTCTGGGTGAAAGTGAAAAAAGACTGGCGCAACCAGGAACGGGTGCTGCGGGATTTCGGCTTCCGGCTGAACGATTGACCCGGGTCCTGTGATCGCCGTGCGGCGCCGGCCCTGGCAAACGCCAGGCGCTGCTGGTCCGAACTCCCTCGGATAGCGCGCCGTCGGGCGTCGCATCCTAATCTTCGCAAGAGGCGTGCATTTCTGCCCGAAGGTTGGTCCGGCAGCGGGCCGGCTTTCAGCGGCGTAGAAAGGATGAAGTTCGCATGCGCGATTTCTCTTGGAAGATTTTCACGTTGACCGGAGATGTGGATGCGTTCTTGCTGTACCGGGAGATGGACGAACTGAGCGAGCGGGAGAAAAAGCCGACGCCGGAATCGCTGGATTCGCTCGACAACTGGGAGGAAATGGCGGACTGAGGAAGGCGTTCGGCACGGGGGGAGAGGCGGACGCGTGCTGATTCGGGTACAAGGCGTCATCATCCGATCGATGGATTACGGGGAAGGCGGCAAAATTGTTACGCTGCTGACCGAGACGCACGGCAAGACGGGCGTGCTGATCCGCGGCGCCAGCAAGCCGAGGAGCCGCTACGGTTCGCTTGCCCTTCCTTTTACATACGGCGAATTCGTCTATTTCAAAGGGTCGGGGCTCGGCACGCTGAGCAGCGGCGAGATCATCCGCTCCCATCACAAGCTGCGCGAGCAGATCGATCTGGCCGCCCACGCGGCCTACGTCGCGGAACTGACGGACCGGGCGCTGCAGGACGAGGAAGCGGGGAGCTGGATCTTCGCCCAGCTGCTCGCTTGTCTTGCTGCGCTGGAAGACGGCAAGGATGCGGCGGTGACGACGCATGTGTACGAGATGAAGATTCTGCAGGCGGCCGGCTATGCGCCGGTGCTCGACCGCTGCGTCTCCTGCGGCCGGCCGGACGGGCTCGCCGCGCTCGCGCCGGCGCTCGGCGGCGCGGTCTGCCCGGCGTGCCGCGCGGGCGAGCAGCAGGTGCTGCAGCTCGGCGACAAGGCGCTCAAGCTGCTGCGGCTGTTCGCCGCCGTCGATCTCAGGCGGCTCGGCGAAGTGAATGTCGGTCCGGAGACGAAGGCGGCCGTCCGCCGCGGGATGCGCGCCCTGGTCGATGCGCACCTGCCGCACAAGCTGAAGTCGCGGGCGTTTCTCGATTCGCTGGACGCGCTCGGACAGCCGCCTGTACCGCCGGTCCCGGACGGTGAAGCCGGTACGGAGCCGCGCGGCTGAATATGTCAATCGTCTGTGAAAATGTCACCTTAACTCGTCTGTGAAAATGTCACTTTTTGAATGTACCAAGTCACCGGTCAGGTGACTTGGCCTGGCGCGAAATTTGTGTTACGCTGAAGCTGCTTTGGACTCCATGCCAACCTCCATGGATGGTTGGCGGCGGGCTTGCGGGGTGGCGCAGGTTCCGCCTTTTTTGTTGGAGTCGCAGGATCACGTACCGGCTTTTCCGTCTCCTTCAGCGCGATGGCCTGACCATGATGCCATACGAGCACCTCACCGGTGAGCGTCTCACGCACCTCAACCGTTGCGCTGGCGTCGAAACGGAACTTGCAAGGCTTGGCGAACGTATACACCTTCCCGTTGTATGAGAGCGTGTTTCCGTGTCCCGGTTTTCGGTACTTGCGGGCCGTGAACACATGCTCCAACTTGACGGACGGATCCGGCTCCATGTATGCCGATTTCGCTTGTTTGGGCTGGACGGCAAACTTGCGATTGTGCTTCTCCAGCAGCTTGGGCAGCGCTTCGTTGGCCTCCTCGATCGTCTTCACGCCGAGCAGCCGCAGCTCAATCACCAGGCGATCCTGAAACGTCCCCCAGAGGCGTTCGATGCGGCCTTTCGCTTGCGGCGAGAGGGCCTTGATATGCTCGATGTGCAGCTCCGCCATTGCCTTGCCGAAGTCGGATAGCGGTTTGGTTTCGCCTGCCAGTTCCTGCTCAAGCGACAGCGTTTCATGGGGTGACCGGAAGATGGTATGTTTGTCGCTGTAAAGCCCCAGCGGCACGCCGTAGTTCCGGATGCCTTGCATCATGACCAGCGAGTAGCCTTCGCGGCATTCCGTGGGCCTGAACACGGCGCCAACGACGGTACCTGTCGCATCGTCGATGGCGGCATGGAGGGTGAAGGACGGTGCCCGATCCTCCAGCCAGGCGTAAGGCGTCGCATCGATCTGCCACAGCATGCCCGCTTGCGGCTTTCGCTGGCGCGGTTGATGAGCCTTCTTGCGCCGACGCGGTTTGGCTTGCTTGATGCCTTTGGACAGTAAAATGCGTCTTACGCTGGGTGTGCTGAGCTTAATCGATTCGTGTTCCTCCAAAAGCTCCGCAAAGTGGCAGTTGTTGCTGCCGTGATACGTTGTGGTGTACAACTCGACGACGTGATCTTTGACTTCCTCCGGGATCGCGTGTTTCGGCTTTCTTCCCCGATTACCGTGGGCCAGTGCCTGGGCGCCTCCTTCTTCCACATATTTCTTCTTCAGCCGAATCACTTGCCGGACGCCGAGTCCGAGTGCCGCCGCTCCTTCCGCGTTGGTCATGTGTCCGTCGAGGATTTTCTCCACCACAAGTACCTTTTTCCATTCTGCTCTGGTCAATGTCACTCTCTCCTGTCCCATAGTGACATTATCTCAGAACAGTTATACCGTGACATTATCACAGAACAACGACATGAGTGATTGCGGAATATTGACATGGAAGCGAAAACCTGTTATATTGTTTAAATATGAATATGGACTATGACGGAGAAAGTAGTCGGCAATCAGGCGCGTATGAAGCGAGCCGGGGATGGTGCAAGCCCGGCCGGTCTGGCCGGACGAAACGGCGCTCCCGAGTCCTGGTGCGAATGAAGGCGGGCTGTCCGCGTGAGGCAAGCGGCCAGCCAAGCAGGGTGGAACCGCGGGAGATGCTCCCGTCCCTGCGTCCGGATGCGGGCGTGAGGGACGGGAGTTTTTTGGCGTGGCACCGCCGCACGGCCGCATGCCGACGGCGTCCCGCGCGGCCGCCGGATGGAATCCATTCGAAGCGAAGGAGTGCATGGCATGAATTTTCAGGGCATCATCCTGACGCTGCAGCAGTTCTGGGCGGAACAGGGCTGCGTCGTCGTCAACCCGTACGATGTCGAGACGGGCGCCGGAACGCTCAACCCGATGACGTTCCTCCGGTCCATCGGTCCGGAGCCGTGGAACGTCGCGTACGTCGAGCCTTCCCGCCGTCCCGCCGACGGCCGCTACGGCGAGAACCCGAACCGGCTCTATCAGCATCATCAGTTTCAGGTCATCATGAAACCGTCTCCGGACAACATCCAGGAAATTTACCTGGAAAGCCTGAAACGGCTCGGCGTCGATCCGCGCCATCACGACATCCGGTTCGTCGAAGACAACTGGGAACATCCGGGTCTCGGCGCGTGGGGGCTCGGCTGGGAAGTATGGCTGGACGGGATGGAAGTGACCCAGTTCACCTATTTCCAGCAGGTCGGCGGTCTCGAAATGAATCCGGTAGCGGTCGAGATCACGTACGGCCTGGAGCGGCTTGCCTCCTACATTCAGGACAAGGAAAACGTCTTCGAGCTCGAGTGGGTCGACGGCGTCACGTACGGCGACGTGTTCCTCCAGCCGGAGTACGAGCACTCGAAATATACCTTTGAAGTGTCGGATACGCCGATGCTGTTCAACCTGTTCAATCAATATGAAGCGGAAGCGAAGCGCGCACTGGAGCAAAATCTCGTATTTCCGGCCTACGATTACGCGCTGAAATGTTCGCATACGTTCAACCTGCTGGATGCGCGGGGCGCGATCAGCGTGACGGAGCGGACGGGTTATATCATGCGCGTGCGCAATCTGGCCCGGCAATGCGCCGCGGTCTACCTGGCAGAACGGGAGCGGCTCGGATTCCCGCTGCTGAAGAAGGAGGTGACGCCGAATGGCTGAAGATTTGCTCCTGGAGATCGGAATGGAAGAAGTGCCCGCGCGGTTTGTCCGCGGCGCCATGGATCAACTGAAGGCGAAGACGGCCGATTGGCTGGATGCGTCGCGCATCGCATATGAAGGCATTGAAGCGTATGCGACGCCGCGCCGTGTCGCGGTGCTCGTGCGCGGCGTTGCCGGCAAGCAGGCCGACATCCGCGAAGAAGTGCGCGGACCGTCGCGCAAGATTGCGCTGGATGAGAATGGCGGCTGGAGCAAGGCGGCGCTCGGTTTCGCCCGCAGCCAGGGCGTGCAGCCGGAGCAGCTCTTCTTCAAGGAGAACGGCGGCGTCGAGTACGTGTACGCCCTGAAGAGCGGCGAAGGCGCGCCGACGATCGAGCTGCTGCCGGAAGGACTTGCAGGGATCATTACGTCGATGACATTCCCGAAAAGCATGCGCTGGGGCAGCTATGATCTTCGGTTCGTCCGTCCGATCCGGTGGATCGTGGCGCTGTACGGAGATGCCGTCGTGCCGCTCGAGATCGCCGGCGTGAAGAGCGGCAATGTGACGCGCGGCCACCGGTTCCTCGGCGCCGAGACGGCTATCGCGAGGCCCGGCGAATATGCGGCCAAGCTGCGGGAGCAGCACGTCATCGCGGACGTCAAGGAGCGCGAGGCGGAAATTCTCCGGCAGATCGAAGCGCTTAAAGCCGAGCGCGGCTGGAACATCGCGGTGAAGGACGATCTGCTCGAAGAGGTGCTGTTCCTCGTCGAGTACCCGACCGTCCTGTTCGGCACGTTCGATCCGGCGTTCCTGAACATTCCGCAGGAAGTGCTGATCACCTCGATGCGCGAACACCAACGGTATTTCCCGGTGCTGGATCGCGAAGGCAAGCTGCTGCCGTACTTCGTCACGGTGCGCAACGGCGACAGCACCTCGATCGAGCTGGTGCAGCGGGGCAACGAGAAGGTGCTGCGGGCGCGGCTCTCGGACGCGAAGTTCTTCTATGAAGAAGACCAGAAGCTCACGATCAATGAGGCGCTCGCGAAGCTGGAGACGATCGTCTGGCACGAGGAACTCGGCACGCTGGGCGAGAAGGTGCGCCGCATCCGGCGGACGGCGGACGCCGTCGCTTCCCGCGTGACGGAAGACGAAGCGGCGCGGGCGGACATCAGCCGCGCGGCGGATATCTGCAAATTCGACCTCGTCACGTCCATGGTGTATGAATTCCCGGAACTTCAGGGCATCATGGGAGAAGATTACGCCCGCAAGCTGGGTGAACGCGAAGCGGTCTGCCGCGCGGTGAACGAACATTACCGTCCGCGCCATGCGGGCGACGAGCCGGCCGAAGGGCTTGTGGGCGCCGTCGTCGGCATCGCCGACAAGATCGATACGATCGTCGGCTGCTTCTCGATCGGCATCGTGCCGACCGGCTCGCAGGATCCGTACGCGCTGCGCCGCCAGGCGGCCGGCATCGTGCAGTCGATGATCGCGCACCGGCTGGGCCTCAAGCTCGGCGAACTGTTCGGCATCGCGCTTGACGTCTACGAGGAGCGCGGACTGAAGCGCGGCCGCGAAGACATTCTGCGCGATCTGTACGAATTCTTCGGTCTGCGCGTCCGGAACGCGTTGTCGGAAGCGGGCATCCGGTACGATGTGGCCGACGCGGTCATGGCGTCCGGCTTCGACGATCCGCTGCTTGCGGTGAAGCGGGCGGAAGCGGTCGCGGAGGCGGTTCGGCAGGGCGAGTCTTTCAAGGCTGCCGTCGACGCATTCAACCGGGTGTGCAATCTGGCGGCGAAAGCCGAGCAGACGAAGATTGATCCGTCGCTGTTCGAGGACGATGCGGAACGGAAGCTGCACGAGGCCCGCGGGTCCGTGAGCGGCCGCGCGGAAGAAGCGCTGTCGTCCGGCGATGCGGCGGGGGCGTTGGCCGTCCTCACGGAACTGAAAGACCCGATCAACGCCTATTTCGACCGGGTCATGGTCATGACGGACAATCCGGCGGTCCGTGCCAACCGGCTGGCTTCGCTGGCCGCCGTCGCGGCCGACATTCGGCGGGTCGCGGATTTCTCGAAAATCGTCTGGTCGTAATATGCGGAAAGGTGCGGCGACATGAACGGCAATCGGTTTGATGAAGCATCCCGCCATTGCGTCATTTATGCCGTCTCGGACTCGGCCGGCGAGACCGGCGAAGCCGTCGTCCGCGCGGCGGTCGCGCAGTTCACTAACGCGCGGACGGAGATCCGGCGCCGGCCATTCGTGACGGACAAGTCGCATATCGCTGCCATCGTCGCGGAAGCGCGGGACGAGCAGGCGATCATCCTGTATACGCTGGTACTGCCGCATCTCCGCGAAGCGATGGCGCAGCATGCGCTGCGGGACGGCGTCCTGGCGATCGATGCGCTCGGGCCGCTGCTCGACGGCCTGGAATGGCGCACCGGCATCAAGCCGGAATACAGGCCGGGACTGAACCATCAGCTCGACGCGGACTATTTCCGCCGGGTGGAAGCGGTCGAATTCGCCGTGAAGCATGACGACGCGAAAGATCATTCCGGCATCCTGAAAGCCGACATCGTGCTGATCGGCGTGTCCCGGACGTCGAAGACGCCGCTGTCGATGTATCTCGCCCATCGCAAGTTCAAGGTTGCGAACGTGCCGCTCGTGCCGGAACTGAAGCTCCCGGACGAGCTGCTGCGCGTCCCGCGGTCGCGCATTGTCGGCCTGACGATCGGCAAGGAGGATCTGAACCAGATCCGGAAGGAGCGGCTGAAGGCGCTCGGCCTGCCCGACACCGCGCCGTACGCCGCCCCGGATCGGATTGAACGGGAGCTCACCTACGCCAGGGAAGTGATGGACCGGCTCGGATGCGTCGTCATCGACGTCTCTCGCCGGGCGGTTGAAGAGACGGCCAGCCTGATCATGGAGCATGTCCGGAATGCCGGCGTTCAGCCGTTCTGAACGCGGCGCGGGACGAACGGATCGGTGCGGGACGGGTACGGAAGGAATTGCGGCTCGTATGGCGAATATATTTTCTATAAGTAGGAATAAGAACGTAAGACGAGGGTGTGCGGCAATGAGCGGCGGTGATGTCCGGATCGTGGTGGATGCGGATGCCTGTCCCGTGAAGCGGGAAATTGCCGACACCGCCAGGCAATTCGGTGTTCCGGTGATGCTCGTCGCCTCGTACGACCACGCGCTGGTCCCCGAACCGGGCGTCGAGGTGCGGCAGGTGGAACGCGGACGCGACGCCGTCGATCTGTACATCTCGAACCTGATCCGCCCGGGCGACATCGTCGTGACGCAGGACTTCGGACTGGCGGCGATGGCCCTGGCGAAGCGGGCGACGGTGCTTTCGAACCGCGGCCAGCGGTACCGGAACGAGACGATCGACTTTCTCATGGCGAGCCGGCATGATCAGGCGAAGGCGCGGCGGGCCGGAGGACGGACGAAAGGGCCGCGGGCGATGACCCGCGAGGACCGGATGCGATTTCAACAAATGCTGACAAAAGTTTTGCAGGATATGCAGGATAATGATGACAGGTAGAGAATACTAATACGTGTTATTCAGGATGAAGGTGATGTGGATGGCCGGCGGCAGAATACCGGAAGACGTCATTCAGGCTGTCCTGCGGGCGCATGACATCGTCGAGACGGTCGGCCGGACCGTGCACCTGACGAAGAGCGGCAAGTATCTGAAAGGATTGTGTCCGTTTCATTCGGAGAAGACACCTTCGTTCACCGTCACCCCTGAGAAAGGGATTTTCCACTGTTACGGCTGCGGCAAGAGCGGCAGCGTCATCCGATTTCGTATGGAGCTTGAAGGTTACTCCTTTCCGGAAGCCGTGCGCATCATGGCCGAGGAAGCGGGCATTCCGCTGCCCCGCGGCGCGGGCGTTCCGGAAGAGCCGACCGCCGCTCAGCTTGAACGGCAGAAGCTGATCGAGGCGCATGAATATGCGGCAAAATTCTACCACTATCTGCTCCAGAACACCGAACACGGCAGAGAAGCGAAGGCTTATCTGAAGCGCCGCGGCATGTCGGACAAGCTGATCGACCAGTTCATGATCGGATATGCGCCCGAACGCGGGGACCTCTTGACCGGTTTTCTGGACAAGCGGGGCTACGATCTGCGGCTGATGGAGAAGGGCGGGCTGGTCGCTTCTCGCAGCGACGGCACCGGCTTCTTCGACCGGTTCCGGGGACGGATCATGTTTCCGATCCGGGACCGCGAAGGCCGCATGATCGCGTTCGCCGGCCGCATCCTGCACGACGGACAGCCGAAATATTTGAATTCGCCGGATTCCTTGTTGTTCAACAAGAGCCGCGTGCTGTACAACTTCCACGAAGCGCGGCCGGAAATCCGGAAATCGGGGAGGGTTGTCCTGTTCGAGGGCTACATGGACGTCATACGGGCTTGGGATGCCGGCGTGCGGAACGGCGTCGCGTCGATGGGCACGTCGTTCACGGAGGAGCACGTCGCCATGCTCCGCCGCGTCGCGGACGAAGCGGTAATCTGCTACGACGGCGACGATGCGGGCCAGGCGGCGGCGCTGAAGTCGGCGGCAATGTTCGAAAACGCCGGCATGCCGGTGAAAGTCGTCTTGCTGCCCGGCGGACTGGATCCCGACGAATACATCGGGAAATACGGTCCGGAATCGTTCGTGCGCGACATGGTCAACCAGCCGGTGTCCGCCGTCAAATTTAAATTAATATTTCTGCGCAAAAACCATAAACTGCTAGAAGACGAAGGACGCAAAGATTACGTGCTCGAAGCGGTGCGCATGATCGCCGGTCTCGATTCGCCAGCCGAAAGGGAGTTTTACCTGAAGGAACTGTCGCGGGAGTTCGAATTTCCGCTGGAGACGCTGAAGCAGGAGTGCTTCGAAATTCGGGCCGCCGCGCAAAAAAACCGTCCCGCCGGGGATAAGTTGGGCAATCGGTGGAATAATGGTAGGAATGAAACGGCTCGCCCGCCCGTCGGACGGATGCCGGAGCCGCCGGGACGTCATCACATCGAACGAACGCTGCTGTACTGGATGATGCATGACGCGGAAGCAGCCGAATATGTGCATGACAAACTGGGAGACGCCTTCCAGGTGGAAGACCACGCGGCGATCGCCGCTTATCTCTATGCCTACTATGCACAAGGCCACGAGCCGGATGTCACCCGATTTTTCTCGACCCTCCAGGACGAACGATTGGAACGGACTGCCGCCTCCATTCTCAGCATGGAGACCGTGCCGCCCTGCACGAGCGACAATTTGGACGCTTTCGTGGAGGAGGTTCTGAAACGGCAGAGACTCACGGCTTTGAAAGAACGGGTGGAAGAGCGAATTCGCGCCGAACGGGCTGGCGACGCGCTGCGGGCCGCGCAGATCGCCATCGAAATCAATACCTTGGAGAGACAGTTGAGAGGAAAGGCCACGCGACCGTCCTAGGGAGGAGGGAGTCGGAGTATGACAAACGATCAACATACGGAACTGGATACGGAACAAAAGCTTGAAAGCGTCAAGGAACAGCTGATAGAGCTGGGCAAGAAGCGCTCATCCTTAACGTACAAAGAAATTATGGAAAAACTGTCCCCGTTCGATCAGGAACCGGAACAGATCGATGAATTTTTCGAACAGCTCGAAGACCTCGGCATCGAAGTGACGAACGATGGCGACGACCATCCGATGGCTTCGGGGGACGACGATCACGAGGAGCATGACGATTTCAACTTCGACGACGATCTTTCGCTGCCGCCGGGCATCAAGATCAACGACCCTGTCCGCATGTATCTGAAGGAAATCGGACGCGTTCCGCTGCTCACCGCCGAGGAGGAAATCGAGCTGGCGAAGCGGATCGAGCAGGGCGACGAAGATGCGAAGAGAAGGCTGGCGGAAGCGAATCTCCGCCTCGTCGTCAGCATCGCGAAGCGGTATGTCGGCCGCGGCATGCTGTTCCTCGATCTCATTCAGGAAGGCAACATGGGGCTCATCAAGGCGGTCGAGAAATTCGACCACGGCAAAGGCTTCAAATTCAGCACCTATGCGACCTGGTGGATCCGTCAGGCGATCACGCGGGCGATTGCCGATCAGGCGCGGACGATCCGCATTCCGGTGCACATGGTCGAGACGATCAACAAGCTGATCCGGGTGTCGAGGCAGCTGCTTCAGGAATTGGGGCGCGAACCTACGCCGGAAGAAATTGCGGCGGAAATGGATCTCAGCGTGGACAAAGTGCGGGAGATCATGAAGATCGCGCAGGAGCCGGTCTCGCTCGAAACGCCGATCGGCGAGGAAGACGATTCCCATTTGGGCGATTTCATCGAAGACCAGGAGGCGCTTGCGCCGGCAGACGCGGCGGCCTACGAACTGCTGAAGGAGCAGCTCGAAGATGTGCTCGACACGCTGACCGAGCGCGAGGAGAATGTCCTCAGGCTCCGTTTCGGTCTGGATGACGGCCGCACCCGCACGCTGGAGGAAGTCGGCAAGGTGTTCGGCGTCACGCGCGAGCGGATCCGCCAGATTGAGGCGAAGGCGTTGCGCAAGCTGCGGCATCCGAGCCGGAGCAAACGGCTGAAAGATTTCCTGGAGTGACAGGAATGCACGGGACCTGACTGCATCGGCAGGAGGGTCCTTTTTATCACCTGGGAAAAGGCGTGTCTACGCCGTCCTCGGAAAGGAACGAAAGCGGGATGAACGAGGAGCGCCGCAGAACGATCATCCGTGAGATCGACTATTGGCAGAAAAACAAACTGTTGCCGGATCAATATTGCGATTTCCTGATGAATCTGTACAAGACAGACGAAGAGATCGGGCGTCCCTCGTCCGGATGGGCGGGGCGCGCGGTGTCCGTCGTCAACGGAGCAAGCGGAAAGCAGTGGCTTCTTGCTTTTGGAATCTTTTCCGTGGTCTGTCTTGTCGTCCTTTATTTTAGCGCGTTTCACCCCGTATTGCAAACCGCGCTGACGCTCTTCGCCGTCGTGTTGCTGCTCTATTTCGGACTGAAGCGCCGGCGCAAGAGCGAACCGGTCGGGCTGACGCTGATCGGCCTCGGCATGCTGACGCTGCTGGTCGCGGGCATCGTCATGCTGCAGCTTCACGGGCTGGACACGCCGACGTGGACGGCACTGCTCCTGACCGGCTGCGGCCTGCTCTGGATCGTGTTCGGCATCGCGGCCCGGTTCCCGGTGCTGCACTATATCGGCTGGCTGGCGATCTTCCTCGTCTATGCCATGCTGCTGGCGCGGGGCAGCGAACATCCGGAGTGGTACGATGTGCAGCTTTTCTGGCTGCCCGCATCCTTCGTCTTCGGCTGGTTCAGCTGGTTCGTCCATCGCTGGTCGAAGCCTTCTTCCGCAGTGCTGTTCGCCGCGGCGGCGACGCTCTGGTTCATGCCGGAGCTGCATGCCGCCTTCCTGATGGGCCAGCCCCCCTGGATTCAACTGGCGCTCATCGCGAAGATCGCGATCGGCGGCAGTCTCATCTTTGCGCTCCGCAAGCAATGGACGGTGTGGGTGGCATGAAGGAGATTCAAACATCGGGACGCGGCTTGTCCAGGCGGCTGAGCGCCATTGCGGACCTGGTGCCGCCGGGCGCACGCGTCGCGGACATCGGGTCGGACCATGCGCTGCTTCCGGCCTGGCTGGTGTCCGCCGGCAAGTCGCCTTGCGCGGTCGCCGGCGAAGTGCGCGACGGCCCGCTGAAGGCGTCGGCGGCACGCATTGAAGCCGACGGGCTGGCGGACCGTGTCGCCGTCCGCAAGGGCGACGGACTGGCCGTCGTGGCCCCCGGAGAAGTCGATTGCGTCGTCATCGCGGGCATGGGCGGCGCCCTGATCGCCTCGATCCTGGAGGCGGGAGCTGCGGCGGGCAAGCTTGAAGGGGTGCGCACGCTGGTGCTGCAGCCGAATGTCGGGGAAGACCTCGTACGGCGATGGCTTCTGGACAAAGGATGGTATTTGGCGGTCGAGCGGATCGTGGAGGAAGACGGCCGATGGTACGAGATTCTGGCGGCACAGCGGTTGCCGGATGCGGACGGGCTCAACGCCGCCCTGTACGATGCGTCGTTCCTCAAGCTCGACCGGCCGGCCGAACGGAAAAAGGAACTGCTGCTGCGCATGGGACCGTGGCTGCTCCGCCAGCCGGATGAACGGCTGGCCGGCAAATGGCGGTCGGAACTTGAAAAGCTTGCGTTCATCAGCCGGCAGATCGAACGTTCCGATTCGCCGGATGCGGCAAGGCGTAGGCAGGAAGTGCTCGAGGAGATCAAGTTGATCGGGGAGGTGATGGCATGTTTGCAAGCGGACAATTCGTCGTCCAGCTGATGGAGCGGTTCGCGCCGCGACGGCTGGCGGTCGAAGGCGACCGCATCGGCCTGCAGGTCGGCACGCTGCAGAAAGAGATTCGGAAAGCGCTCGTGGCGCTTGATGTGACGGATGCGGTCGTCGACGAGGCGATCGCGGCCGGTGTCGATCTCATCATCGCGCATCACGCCGTCATTTACCGGCCGCTTCCGGCGATCGACACGTCGACGCCGGCGGGGCGCATTTATGAGAAGCTGATCAAGAACGACATCGCGGTTTACGTGGCGCATACGAATCTGGACACGGCGGAAGGCGGCATGAATGACTGGATGGCCGTTGCTTTGGGCATGGAATCCGAAGGCTGCCTGGAAGAAGTCCACGTCGATCCGCTGCTCAAGCTGGTCGTCTATGTGCCGGAGACGCACCGCCGGCAGGTGCAGGAAGCGGTCTGGCAGGCGGGCGCCGGGCAGATCGGGGAGTACGATTGCTGCAGTTTCGAGTTGGAAGGCACCGGCACGTTCCGTCCGGGCGAAGGAACGAACCCGCACATCGGCACGACCGGCAAGCTGGAGCGGGTGAAGGAGTTCCGGATCGAGACGATACTGCCCGAGTCGCTCAAGGGGGCGGTTGTGCAAGCGATGCTGAAGGCGCATCCTTACGAGGAGCCGGCGTACGATCTGTTTCCGCTCAAGCTGCAGGGAAAGGCGAGCGGTCTCGGCCGCTTCGGCCGGCTGAAGGAACCGGTGACGCTGGAGGCGTTCGCCCGCCATGTGAAGGAGGCGTTCGACGTGCCGTTCGTCCGCGTCGTCGGCGACCCGGACCGGGTCGTCCGGCGGGCCGCCGTGCTCGGCGGTTCCGGGGCGCGCTACATGCGCCATGCGCTGCGGGCCGGCGCGGACGTGTTCGTCACCGGCGACATCGACTACCACACGGCGCATGACGCGCTGGCCGTCGGCCTGGCGATCGTCGATCCGGGGCACAATGCGGAGAAGATCATGAAGGCGAAGACGGCCGAGCGGCTGGCGGCGGATCTCGCCGCGGCGGGGTATCTGACCGAGGTGATCCCGTCGGCCGTGCCGACCGAGCCGTTCCGGCTCGTGTAGGCGGAACACAATGCAGGGCGAAATTTACGGTTGAGCTTTCATTCAGCAGCATGTATACTGGAGGATGCGTCGGAAAGTCTGACAGACAATCGCCGGCGGCCTTTGTTGCCGCGGGAGGAAAGTCCGGGCTCCG
>NZ_QEWA01000016.1:0-23561 GCF_003390775.1 Thermobacillus sp.
GGCCATTATGAGGCTTCAAGTCACATTGAATATTCCTTCATCACGACCATCTCAGGAGAGAAAGGCATATTAAGGCATATTTTTGCATCTGTCACTTCAAAACGATAAGGATGTTCACGGATTCAGGAATAAAACAAACTCCCCTCACAGAGGTTTCCTCCGTGTGGGGAGTTGCGGATGACTCCGTCCGGGCCGTGGCGCCCGTCCGGCTTGCGCGTTATTTCGACGGCGCTTCCTCCGGGGTGATCGATCCCGCCGGAATGACGACCAGTTCGCCGTTCCGCTCGTCGATCGTCAGCTTGTCGCCTTTCTTGATCTTGCCGAGCAGCAGATCTTCGGACAGCCGGTCCTCGATATGCTTCTGGATCGCGCGGCGCAGCGGACGCGCACCGTACTGCGGGTCGAAGCCTTCCTTCGCGAGGAACGCCTTCGCCGCATCCGTCAGCTCGAAGTCGACTTCCTGCTCGCGCAGCCGTTTGCGCAGCTCATCCGACATGAGCGTGACGATCTGGCTGATGTGCTCCTGCTCGAGCGAGTGGAACACGATCGTCTCGTCGATCCGGTTCAGGAACTCCGGCCGGAACGCCTTCTTCAGCTCCGCGAGCACCTTCTCCTTCATCTGGTTGAACTCGCGGTCCGAATCCTGCACCGCCGTAAAGCCGAGGGTCGAATTCCGCTTGATCTGATCGGCGCCGACGTTCGACGTCATGATGATCAGCGTGTTGCGGAAGTCGACGACGCGGCCCTTCGAGTCGGTCAGACGGCCGTCCTCGAGCACCTGCAGCAGGATGTTGAACACTTCCGGATGCGCCTTCTCGATCTCGTCGAGCAGCACGACCGAGTACGGCTTGCGGCGCACTTTCTCCGTGAGCTGGCCGCCTTCCTCGTAGCCGACGTAACCCGGAGGCGCGCCGACGAGGCGGGAGGTCGAATGCTTCTCCATGTACTCCGACATGTCGATGCGGATGACCGCGTTCTCGTCGCCGAACATCGCTTCGGCCAGCGCCCGGGCGAGCTCGGTCTTGCCGACGCCGGTCGGCCCGAGGAAGATGAACGAGCCCATCGGCCGTTTCGGATCTTTCAGGCCGGCCCGGGCGCGGCGGATGGCGCGGGCGACCGCCTTGACCGCTTCGTCCTGCCCGATGACGCGGCTGTGCAGAATTTCCTCCATCTTCAGCAGCCGCTCGGTTTCCTCTTCCTTCAGCTTGCTGACCGGGATGCCGGTCCAGCTGGAGACCACCTGCGCGATATCTTCCGGCGTCACTTCGGAATCGGTGCGGCCCTGCTTCTCTTTCCACATGTTCTTCGTCGTCTCGAGCTCTTCGCGGATCTTCTGTTCCGTGTCGCGCAGCGCGGCCGCTTTCTCGAATTCCTGGCTCTGCACCGCGGCGTCCTTTTCCTTCCGGATTTCCTCGAGACGCGCTTCAAGCTGCTTCAGATTCGGCGGCACCGTGTACGAATGGAGCCGGACCTTCGATCCCGCTTCGTCGATCAGGTCGATCGCCTTGTCCGGCAGGAACCGGTCGGTGATGTAGCGATCCGACAATTTCACGGCCGCTTCGATCGCCTCGTCGGTGATCTTCACCCGGTGATGCGCCTCATAGCGGTCGCGCAGCCCGTGCAGGATCTGGATCGCTTCTTCCGGCGTCGGCTGTTCGACCATGATCGGCTGGAACCGCCGTTCGAGAGCGGCGTCCTTCTCGATGTATTTCCGGTATTCGTCGAGCGTCGTCGCGCCGATGCATTGCAGCTCGCCGCGCGCCAGCGCGGGCTTCAGAATGTTCGACGCGTCGATCGCGCCTTCGGCGCCGCCGGCGCCGATCAGCGTGTGCAGCTCGTCGATGAACAGGATGATGTTGCCGGCCTGGCGGATCTCATCCATGATCTTCTTCAGCCGGTCTTCGAATTCGCCGCGGTACTTCGTGCCGGCGACGACCGAACCCATGTCCAGCGTCATGACGCGCTTGTCGCGCAGCGTCTCCGGAATTTCGTTCGCCACGATGCGCTGCGCCAGCCCTTCGGCGATCGCCGTCTTGCCGACGCCCGGCTCACCGATCAGCACCGGGTTGTTCTTCGTCCGGCGGCTGAGCACCTGGATGACCCGCTCGATCTCCTTGCTCCGGCCGATCACCGGGTCGAGGTTGCCGTCGCGGGCCGCCGCCGTCAGGTCGCGGGCGAGGCCATCCAGCGTCGGCGTATTGACGTTCGTCGGCGCCCCGTGGCTGCTCGAGATCGCCTCGCTGCTGCCGAGCAGTTGCAGCACCTGCTGGCGCGCCTTGTTCAGGCTGATGCCCAGATTGTTCAGCACGCGCGCCGCGACGCCTTCGCCTTCCCGGATGAGGCCGAGCAGGATATGTTCCGTGCCGACGTACGTATGGCCCAGCTTGCGCGCTTCGTCCATCGACAGCTCGATCACTTTCTTCGCCCGCGGCGTGTACGCGATGTTGGCTGGCTGCTCCTGGCCGCGTCCGATCAGCGACTCCACTTCGTCCTGGATCTTCTCCAGGCCGAGACCGAGCGCCGTCAGCGCCTTCGCGGCAATGCCTTCCCCTTCCCGGATCAATCCCAGCAATATATGTTCCGTTCCGATGTTGTTGTGACCGAGACGAACCGCTTCTTCCTGCGCCAGCGCGAGAACCTTCTGCGCGCGCTCGGTAAATCTTCCGAACATCATGCCTCATGCACCTCCATGCTTGAATGTTTTGAAATGTTCCCGAATCATCTCCGCGCGGCGGATGTCCCGCTGATCCGGACTCATCGTCTCGTTGAACGTCTGCTGCAGAAAAGCGGGCTGCGTTTTCACCAGAAGTTCATTCATCACCGCAGGCGGCACATTCGGGATGAGCCCGAGGTCGACGCCGAGCCGCACGTCGGACAGCCGCTGCGCCGCCTCCTTCGAGTCGATGACGGCCGCGTGGCAGAGAATGCCGAAGGAACGGCACACCCGGTCCTGAAGCCTTACGCGGGATTCGGCGAGCAGACGCTTGCGCGCCGCTTTCTCGTGTTCGAGAATTTGCCGGGCCACGTTGTGGAGATTGTCGATAATCTCTTCTTCCGACTGCCCGAGCGTAATCTGGTTCGAGATCTGGAACAGGTTGCCGAGCGCCTCGCTGCCTTCACCGTATATGCCGCGCACCGCAAGACCGACCTGCGTCACGGCCGGCAGGATGCGGTTGATCTGCTGCGTCATGACGAGCGCGGGCAGATGCATCATCACGGATGCGCGGATGCCCGTCCCGACGTTCGTCGGGCAGCTCGTCAGGTACCCCCGCTTCTCGTCGAACGCGTAATCGACCGCTTCCTCGAACCTGTCGTCAATCCGGCTGGCTTTGGTCCATGCTTCCTTCACCTGGAAGCCCGGATACAGGCATTGGATGCGAAGATGGTCTTCTTCGTTCACCATGATGCTGACCGATTCGGTGCGATCGAGGATCAGCGCCCCGCAGCGCGATTCGTTCGCCAGCGCCGGGCTGATCAAATGTTTCTCGACCAGCACCTGTTTCTCCAGCTCGCTGAGATCATTCAATATAAAAATATCAAACTTTCCGACTTCATCCAATTTGCCCGCCCGGACGACGCCGGTCAGCTTCTCCATCACTTCCCGCGCCTGCTGGTTCGTCGCCAGCATCGGGAACGGATGCCCGCTCAGGTTGCGCGCGATCCGCACCCTGCTGCTGATGACGATGTCGGAATCCGGTCCTCCGTGCCGCATCCACTCGCTGAGCGCTTCACGCGCAAAACGACGTTTGTCCACCCGAGACCCCTCCTTCCTTGTACCCGGCTTCAACCGTCCGCCAGCCTGCGCTCAAGTTCACGGATCCGGTCGCGAATGCGCGCCGCGCTCTCGAAATCTTCGCGGGCGATGCGCTCCTGCAAATCCCGCTTGAGCCGGTCGATCTCCCGCCTGGAGCGGATCAGGCTGCCGGTCCGCTGCGGCACTTTGCCGACATGGACCGTATTGCCGTGCACCCGTTTGAACAGCGGATCCAGCTTGCCGTCGAAGAAACGATAACAGTCGCTGCATCCGAAGCGTCCGATCTTGCTGAACTGGCTGTACGTCAGCCCGCATGTCTCGCACCGGAGCGGCTGCGCGGCTTGTCCGCCGCCTGGCGGTTCGAAGTCGAGCAAGCCGGACAGCAGGCTGTGGATGGAGAAACCGTTCGCCGTGCCCGGTATCATCTCCCCGCGCTCGCGCGCGCATGACTCGCAGAAATGAAACTCCGACTTCTCGCCGTTGACGATCTTCGTAAAATGAAGCGTCGCCGGGCGTTTCCCGCAATCTTGACACAGCATGGGGCGGCCTCCTTTCGAACCTTCCTTATCAATATGCAGGATTAACTTTCAACAAGCAGCGCAATCAGCATCGCCTTGAGCAGCCGCGCCCGGATCTCGTCCCGCAGCGGCAGATTGACCGCGAGCGTCTCCCGGGAGACGGCCGCTTTGAGCAGCTGCACCTCGCGCCCGTCCAGCAGCTTCGCTTCCGCCAGCTGATAGATCAGCCCTTCGGCCGCGGATTGGTCGATGCGGTTGCCGATCGTGCGCAGCACATGCTCGTGGATCGGCTGGCAATCCGGCAGCTCCAGCTTCCGGATGCGAATGTAACCGCCGCCGCCCCGCTTGCTCTCGACCAGGTAGCCCCGCTCCAGCGTGAACCGGGTGGCGATCACGTAATTGATCTGCGACGGCACGCACGAGAACTTGTCCGCCAGTTCATTGCGCTGAATCTCGACGGTGCCTTCCGCACTTTCCCGGATCATCTGTTTCAGATACTGCTCAATGAGGTCGGTAATATTGCGCATGGTCATACCCTCCAGTCAATGGCCGGCCGGATTGACAGACGTTCCTTGATTCTGACTTTGACTTTCTTTGACCTTAACTTTATTATACCTGATTTTTCAACGCCGTCAAGCGTTCCAACCGGCACGATTTCATTATGTACGAACCGAACCGGCCGAATGCCTTGCCGGCCGGTTCGCCTTCAGCGCGCATCCTTCAGCACGATGCGGAGATCGTTCGCGATGACGTCGGCTCTGGCCGACAATTGGCCGGACGACAGGTTGCGGCTCAGCCGCTCAAGCGCTTTGCGGGCCACCGGACTCGTCACCCGCAGCACCCGGCTGCCGTCTCTGGCTTCCCTTGCGGAAGCCGCATCCCCGCTCGTGATCCGGATGCCGCCGAGCTGAAGCTCGACGCCTCCCCCGTTTCCCGCGCGGACAGGCGCGCCTTTGGGGTCGGACGTGCCGGCGCCGTCGGAGGTGATGCCGTCGTACCCGTTGCCGATGCGGAAGCTTCGGGTATCATCGAGCTTGTCGCTGTCCTTCATCCGTCCGCTGAACGTGCCGGCGCCGAACCAGCCTGCGCCGCCGCCGTCGCGGCTGCCGTTGAATTCATCTTCGCTGCCGAACATGCCGCTGCGTCCGCCGTTTTCGGCGGTCTGAGCCTTGTTCAGCCCCTTGACCTGATCAGAATGATCCGCATTGCCGCGCCTCGTCATCCGGTCCGGGTCATCCCGCTCGAACAGCCGGTTGCCGTTCGATCCGTAACCGGTGCCGTATGAGCCGATCCTGTCATCATAGCCATTTCCGCCTCCCGCGCATCCCGACAACACCAGCGCCGTCAACAGCGCCGTCAGGATGGACGCGCATGCGTGCCTGATGGTGATCCTCTTCACGCGCCGGAACCTCCCTTCACCATCTTTTCCCGTCCGTCGGCCGCCGCTTCGTCACATCATGGCGCAGAACTGTTTCATGTCCTCGATGAGCTCTTTCGGCAATTCCTTGTCCTGCTCGAACCCTTCAGACAGCGTATGCGCGACGAATTCGGCGCTTACGCCGTAATGCTTCAGAATGACGTTCAGCTTGTCGAGATTCTCGTGATTCTCGACATAATCGTTCAGCCGGCTCACGATTCGGACCTCCTTGCCTTGTGGGTTGTACTTAGCGGATCGCCCGCTTTGTTTTTATCCCGCAACGTCCAGTTTCTGGCCGAGAATGTAGCGATGATACAGCCACTCGGCCCAGGCGACCAGCGCCGATATGATGATGATTTCGCCGAAACTCAGATTCAAATCGTAGAAATACCTGACCACGCCGAGATAAACGGCGGCCAGCAGGAAATCGGAAATGGTCGCCACCGCGTTGTTCGTGCTCGGCAACAGCACCATGTCGCCGATCAGGAACGCGACAACCGTAAGCAGCGAAGCGGCGATAAAGGCGGTCAGATACGTCACGTCCGCATACCAGGCCAGCATCAGCGTGACGATGATCCCGTTCAACACCCATTTGAACAGAAATTTCACGGCTTTCACCCTCCTCGCGGGCCATTGCTGCAGCTGCACAGAGCTAGTGTGCCGCAGCGCCCCGTACTTAAGCAGCGGAATATTCCGGCACCCGTGACATGACCGGCCGCTTGCAATGCGGTGGAATGAACCGCCCCGCCGCCGGGGAATGCTGACGAAGTCGGCGCCTTTCTCGCGCCGCCTGCGGAAAGTTTATCCGCATCAGGCTACGGTGAAGGAGGTATCAGACGTGAAACGGATCGAACTGCGTCCGGATCTGCGCACGGCCGGGGGCGAAGTGAACGACATCCTGGTGGACGGGCGTTATGCCGGAACGATGACGCTTGTCTATCGCGAAGGCGGAAGGCTGACCGGATCCGTCCAGCTCGACCGCGATGTGCTGCGCGCGCGGGACAAGCGGCGGGTGCTTGAACATGTCAACGATTACGTCCAATCGTTCGTTCTTGCCGTAGGCGCGGCTTCCTGCGAGGTGTTCGTCACGTACAGCCCGTTCGATCAGTTTATTGTAATGGCTGACGAAGAGGACGAAGAACTCGTCGGCACCTGGAAGGACGCTGACGATGAGCCCGAATGGCAGGAAGCGGAATACGAACTGGTGCTGGTGGGCAAAAAACGCAACCGCCTGCACTACCACGTTTACGACGACAGACGCAGGTGGATCGCCGAAGCGCATCTGCGCGCGGATGACGGCAAGGTGACGGGCAGCGTCCGCTGGCGCAGCCTGCCGGATGACGACGAGATCGAGCTTGTCACGGAACTGATCGTTTCGGACTTCGACGAGGATTCGGTCGACGAATTCCTGATCGATCACCGCCACGAAGACGAGCTGCTTGAGACGGTCGAGCTGACGCATGAGGAAGTGCCGGAAACGAAGACTTCGCACGGGAAAAAGACCGGCATGCGCGGAGAAGCCAACTTTGCGGCCAAACTGATCCGCGACGACGGCGACACGCTCACCTACGAAATCCGCTCGAAGGCGGACGGCAACCGGACGATCGGCACGGCGACGGTCGATATCCGGGAGCGGCGGCTGACCGGATTCATCGACTTCAGGGAACGACGGCACGCCGACGACGCCGGCGCCATCGCGGCGGTGTTGATGCGGGAGCTGGACAAGGAGAAAGAGTACGACGGACTCAACCTCTCCCTTATGTACCGCAACCGTCTGATCGACGAATTCATCGTCGAGAACGAGACCGTGCATTGAGCGCTTGAAAAAAACGGGCCGATTCCGTCTCGGGAATCGGCCCGCTCAATTTTTCATTGTCAGCCCTTCAGCGATTCCAGCCACTCCGCGTAGCATTCGCTGCACAGCACTTCCTGCCGTTCTTCGACACCGTTTTCGTCATATACGGTGAACGTGTGGACGCTGTCGGCCGGCTTCTCGCAGTAATAACATTGATGCGCCATGCGGCAGCCCCTCCGTATGCATGCAGTCCGGCACCGGCCTCGTCACAACGCCTTACTGTTTTTCAGCCTTCGACTTCTGCTTCCGGTTCCGCTCCGCTGCGTACTCGCCTGCAAATTCCGTATCATCGACAGGCAGTCGGTTCAGGTCCGTCGTCTGCACGTCCGCCTTGCTGGCGCGATTTTTCTTCGCCACGGCCGGCACCCCCTTTCGGTGGATTCAGCCGTTAGCATCTGCACCGCGCTCGGAACGTTATGCGTTCCGAACCGGCGGAGTTTGTGGAAGGGCAGCCACCTATTTCAAATGAATAAGCGGCCCGGTAACGGTCCGCTTTCCCAACAGCTTCATTCGCCAAGCAGCCTGAGAAACTCCACTTCGTCGTCGATGACCGTGACGCCGAGCTCCCGCGCCTTCGTCAGCTTGCTGCCGGCACTTTCCCCGGCGATGACGTAGTCGGTCTTCTTCGACACGCTGCCGGACACTTTCGCGCCAAGCGCCTCCAGCTTCTTCGCCGCCTCGTCCCGCGTCATCGACGACAGCGTCCCGGTCAGCACGACCGTCTTGCCGCTGAAGACGCTGTCGGTCCGCACGACCGCCGGCCGCTCCGCCTCCGCCTTCACGCCGGCTTTGCGCATCCGCGCGATGCTCTCGCGAACGAGCGGGTCGTTGAAGAATCCGGCGATGGATTCCGCCACGATCCCGCCGACGTCGGGCAGCTGCTGCAGCTCTTCCACGGAAGCCGCCATGACGGCGTCCAGGCTGCCGTAGTGGTCCGCCAGCATCTTCGTCGTCGCCTTGCCCGTGTTCGGGATGCCGAGCGCGAACAGGAAGGAGGCGAGGTCGCGCCCCTTCGACTGCTCGATCGCGTCCAGCAGCTTCTGCGCCTTGCGCTCGCCGAACCGGTCCAGGGCGAGAAGCTGCTCCTTCGTCAGATCGTACAGATCCGCCGGATCGCGCACGCCGCATTCGTCATAGAGCTGCTCGGCCGTGGCGATGCTGAACGTCTCGATGTCCATCGCGTCGCGCGACGCGAAGTGCGTGATCCGCGCCACGATCTGCGGCTTGCAGCCGAGCTTGTTGTTGCAGAACAGATGCGCGCCCCGCTGCTCAAGCGGCGAGCCGCAGGCCGGGCAGTGCGTCGGGCAGACGATCTCGCCGCCTTCCTCCTCGTCGGCGCAGCCGAGAATCTCGGGAATGACGTCGTTCGAGCGGCGGATCCAGACGCGCGTGCCGAGCCCGAATTTGAGCCCTTTGCGCTCGATGTCGCCCATGTTGTTCAGCGTGCAGTTCTGCACCGTCACGCCGGCCAGCTCGACCGGCTCTACGCGGGCGATCGGCGTCAGCTTGCCCGTACGGCCGACCTGCCAGTCGACGGCCTGCAGCACCGTCGTCGCTTCCTCCGCCTCGAACTTGAACGCGATCGCCCAGCGCGGGAACTTGTCCGTGTAGCCGAGCGCTTCGCGCGTCCGCATATCGGTGAGCTTGACGACCGCCCCGTCGATCAGGAAGTCAAAGCTCGCGCGCCGCTCTTCGAGTCGCTTCAGCTCGACCGCCACGTCCTCGATCCGGTCGAAGTAGGCGATATAGTCGTTCACGAGGAACCCGTTGTCCTTCAGGAATCGGATCATTTCCGCGTGACTCGCGAAGGAGACGCCTTCCGCATAGCCGACGTTGTAGAAGAACGCGTTCAGCTTCCGCTCGGCGGTGATGCGCGGATCGAGATTGCGCAGCGCGCCGGCCGCGGCGTTGCGGGCGTTCTTGAGCGGCTCCGCGGCCGTCCGGTTGTAGGCTTCGAAAACGGACAGGTGCATGATCCCTTCGCCCTGCACTTCGATGACGCCCTGGAACGGAATCGTCAGCGGCACGGTCCGGATCGTCTTCACCTGGGGCAGGATGCCTTCGCCGACGACGCCGTTGCCGCGCGTCGCCGCCTGTACGAGCTTTCCGCCTTCGTAGGTCAGGTTCAGCGTCAGGCCGTCGAATTTCAGCTCGATGACATAGGACGGCTGCGGCAGCGGGTTGTCGGGGTTCCGTGCGTTATAGTCCGCAACCGCCTTTTGTACGCGGGCGTTCCAGGCGAGCAGGTCGTCTTCGGTCTGCGCCTTGTCCAGGCTCCACAGCCTCGCCCGGTGCCTGTGCGGCTCGAAGCCTTTCAGAATTTCGCCGCCGACCCGCTGCGTGGGCGAATTCGGCAGCACGACGCCCGTCTCCCGCTCGAGCGCGACCAGTTCGTCGTAGAGCGCGTCGTACTCCTTGTCGCTGATGACGGGATTGTCGAGCGTGTAATAGTTCCGATTGTGAACATTGATCTCTTCCACCAGCCGGGCCATCCGGTCCAGCTTCTTCTGGTCAGCCACGGGCGCACCCCTCTTTCACGATTGCGATGGCTAGATTTTCGTGATCGGCGCGAAGGCGGCGAGCAGCCGCTTCACCCCGACCGGCGCCGGAAAGGCGATCTGCAGCTCCCGGTCGTTGCCTTCGCCTTTGACGGCGACGACCGTGCCGACGCCCCATTTCACGTGGTTCACCTTGTCGCCGGGCGCAAACGTCTCGTTGGTTGCGCTTCCCGCTCCGGGCGTGACGCCCGCGCCGGCCGGCTTGCCGACGCCTTCGGTCACTCGCACGCCGCCAGCGGATACTTGCGATGGCGCGGCGCTCCGTGCGCCGAACCCGCCGCCGAAGCCGCCGCCAGATCCGCCGCCGCGGTAGCCGAATCCGCCCGATCCGCCCGCGGCGCTGTCGCCGTAACGGGCGTACCCGAACCCGAACGACCGGGCGGGCGAATCGTTCTGCTTCAGCTCGTCCGGCACTTCCTCCAGGAAACGGGACGGCATGTTGGCCATCGTCCGGCCGAACAGCGTGCGCACGCGGGCGCAGGTGAGATAGAGCCGCTCTTCGGCGCGCGTGATGCCGACATAGGCGAGCCGCCGCTCCTCTTCGAGTTCCTCGTCGTCCATCAGCGCGCGGCTGTGCGGGAAGACCCCTTCCTCCATGCCGATGATGAAGACGATCGGGAATTCCAGCCCTTTCGCGCTGTGCATCGTCATCAGGACGACCGCGTCGTCCGCGTACCGTTCGTCCGCGTCGCTTCCGAGCGTGTCGATGTCCGCGATCAGCGCAAGGTCGGTCAGAAACGCGACAAGGGACTTGTCCTCATTGCGCTGTTCGAAATCCTGGGTAACGGACAGGAACTCGTCGATGTTCTCGATGCGCGACTGCGACTCGATTGTGTTCTCCCGCTTGAGCTCCTCGCGGTAGCCCGTCCGCTCGAGCATCTGCTCCGTCAGCTCCGTCACGGACAGGTAGTCAACCATCCGTGACAAGTCCTCGATCATCTGCCGGAACTCCTGCAGCGCCGCGCGCGTCTTGCCCGTGACGTCCACCTCGCCCAGGTCGCCGAGCACCTCGAAGATCGACGTCCCGCGCCGCGCCGCTTCGGCCGTCAGCTTCGCCATCGTCGTGTCGCCGATGCCGCGCTTCGGCACGTTGATGATCCGCTCGAGGCTGATGTCGTCGTGCGGGTTCGAGATCAGCCGGAGGTAGGCGAGCAGGTCCTTGATCTCCTTCCGGTCGTAGAACCGGATGCCGCCGACGATGCGGTACGGAATCTCCGCTTTGATCAGCATTTCTTCGATGACCCGGGACTGGGCGTTCGTCCGGTACAAAATGGCGTGGTCCGCGTATCGGCGTCCGGCATCGCGGTTCTTGCGGATTTCGTTCGCGACGTACAGGCCTTCCTCGTGCTCCGATTCGGCCTGGCAGACGCGGATCGGTTCGCCCGGTCCGCGGTCGGTCCACAGGTTTTTCGGCTTGCGCCCGGCGTTGCGGGCGATGACGGCGTTCGCCGCATTCAGGATGTTCGCTGTGGACCGGTAGTTCTGCTCGAGCAGTATTGTGACCGCTTCCGGGTAATCTTTTTCGAAGTTGAGGATGTTCGTGATGTCCGCGCCGCGCCACCTGTAGATCGACTGGTCGCTGTCGCCGACGACGCAGATGTTGTGATGCTTGTCGGCCAGCATCCGGCAGAGCAGGTACTGCGCCCGGTTCGTGTCCTGATACTCGTCGACGTGGATGTAGCGGAACTTGTTCTGGTAGAAATCCAGGATGTCCGGTTCGGCCTTGAACAGGTCGATGGTCGTCATGATGAGATCGTCGAAGTCGAGGGAATTGTTGCTCTTGAGCCGCTTCTGGTACAGCTTGTAAACATCGGCGGCGATCCGGTCGACGTAATCGCCCGCGCGGTCGCCGTACCGTTCGGGGGACAGCAGTTCGTTCTTCGCGCCGCTGATTTTCGCCTGGATCATGCGGGGCTCGAACTTCTTCGTATCGTAGTTGAGATCTTTCATGCACGCCCGGATGACCGAGAGCTGGTCCGCCGAGTCGAGGATCGTGAAGTTCGACATGTAGCCGAGCCGCTCGATGTCTCTGCGGAGAATGCGCACGCACATGGAGTGGAACGTCGACACCCAGATGTCGCTGGCGCCGGGTCCGACCAGCGCCTCGACGCGTTCCTGCATCTCGCGCGCCGCCTTGTTCGTGAATGTGATCGCCAGGATGCTCCAGGGGGCGACACGCTTCTTGCCGATCAGATACGCGATCCGGTGCGTGAGCACGCGCGTCTTGCCGCTGCCGGCGCCCGCCATGATGAGGAGCGGGCCTTCCGTCGTCTGCACGGCCTCCCGCTGGCGCGGATTGAGCCGCTCGACCGCCTGGTCGAGGTCGATGGGACTAAACATGGCAGAACTCCTTCTGTTCGCATTTATGTTCGCCTGTTCTCAGTCTAGTCGACCGCACCGGGCGTGTCAATTTGCGGACGGGGGGGGGGTTGCGGCGCGGTTTGTCCGGTCTTGAGATTCCCGGCCGATCCAAGAACGATGCGGGTTCCGGTCGATCCACGAAACGATACGGTTTCCGGCCGGTTGGATAAGCGAAGAAATTGCTTCTGTTTTGTCGAATTTGGGGAAGCCGGGCGATTTTGAAGAAAAAATTTCCTCTATTCTCCGAAACATGCGGTGAAACAGGGGGGGGATGGCACGTCATAAACGAAAAATTTTCGCTTTATGAGGGCATTTTCGCCGATTTGGCCGGAATAGATGAAGAAATTCCCTCTAAGTCAGGCGGATTTCAGGCAGCAGGTCAAGTGCCGGGCGTTTCGGATGAGTTGCGCTGCGGCCTGCTCCGCATGTGCCCGCCGGTACGCCTGGATCTGGCGGCGCATGTGCACACAGGCGGCACGCCGCCGGTGCATACAGCAACCGTACATGCGCAGGCGCCATACCTCCTCAGACGGGCGGCGCATGCGAGCGTCACGCAACCGCAGGCGGGGGCCAAACCGTCACAGTCAGCCAAGACGTCAGGCCGTCACGCCGGCGCGGGCGTCTCCTTGACCGCCGCCACGGTCGCCAGCGCATCGTCCAGCCGCTCGTAGATCGCGTTGCCGACGATCACCGTATGCGCCGCCGCAGCCGCAAGCCGCGCCCGCTCCGCGTCGGCAACGCCGCCGCCGTAGAACAGCCGCGCGCCTTGCAGATCGGCCCGCACCCGCTCCACCAGCCGCATGTCGCCGAACATGCCGCTGTATTCGAGATAGACGATCGGCAGCCGCATGAGCCGGTCGGCCAGGCGGGCGTAAGCCAGCACATCGCGCTCTCCGATCGCCGTCCGGGCTTCGGTGAGCTTCGCGGCCGTCGACCCGCCGTTCAGGATGATATAACCTTCGCCGACGGCCGTATCCCACGGAATCATCGAGCCGTAGGCGGCGATCGCTTCCGCCTGCCGGCCGGCGATCCATTCCGCCGAACCGGCATTCAATACGATCGGCACCAGATACGCGTCGAAACCGGGGACGGCCGCTTCCGCCGACGACAGTTCCAGCACACACGGCACTTCGTAACGCCGGATGCGGGCGAGCAGATCCGTCGTATTGTCATACGTCATGCCGGTCGATCCGCCGACGATGACGGCGTCCGTGCCGGACCGGCAGACCGCGTCCAGCGCCGAATCGGAAATTTCGCGGTCGGGGTCCAGCTTGAAAAGATGCCGCCATTCCCTGAGCTGTCGTTCCGCCGCCCGTCCGTTCACGCGATCCACCCCCCCCGGCGCCGCTCACACGCCACTCTCGAGCGCCTCGATGCGCTGCAGCGCGGCGTAATCGTCGGGATACAGCATGACGTATTCGGTCAACCCGACCATGCGGAACAGTTTCTGATAATGCGCCGAGGCGCCGCATATGAACGTATGGAAGTCTTTCTTCCGGCCGGCCCGGGCGATGCGAATCAGCAGCGCCATGCCGGCGCTGTTGATGAAATTCACTTCATGCAGATTCAGGATGAGGTAGCGGCGGTCTTCGCCGAGCCCATCCTCCCAGTCGAGCACCGACCGGATCTTCTGTTCCGCCTGCTGGTCCAGATCGCCCTTCAGCGTGACGGACAATCCGGCATCGAACGGCACGATATTCAGTTCCAGCATCGAATTCATCAAGGCCCCCTCCTTCGTGTCACGATTGCCGATGATGCGACAGAAAATACATTTCCACGCAAAAACCGTGCTGGTCCTTCGTTGTGATCCAATAGTCGGTCAGCTCGTCGATCAGCCGGAGTCCCCATCCGCGCCCGTATTCGTGGTCGACCTCCGCGCGGCCGCCCGCCAGTTTCGCCGCGAAATCGAATCCGGGGCCTTCATCGCGTATCCGGCAAACCATGATCGCATGGCCGAAATGCGTCTGGATGGTCACCGTCTTGGCCTCGTCGAATCCGTTGCCGTGCTCGGCGGCATTCATCACCGCCTCGGCGACGCAGGTAACAATATCGTCGGTTCGTCCGGATTCGGACCAGTGTTCCCGCAGCATGGCCGCCAGCTCCGCGGCGACGGACCGCTCGCAGCCCGGCACCGAGGGCACGCGCCAGCTGCGCTCGCGAAGCTCCGCCCGCCGCCCGGCCTTGCCCGCGGTGTACTCGACGACGAGCAGCGTCCGGTCATCGCGGCGGTACGCTTCGCGGCTCTCCTGGCTGTCAAGCAGCCGCTCCATCCAGTCCGCCGCCGGCACGTCGGCCGGCCAGTTGGCGAGCTCCGCTTCGAGCCGTTCGAAGCCGTACATCTCACCGTCCGGCCCGGCGTCCTCAATGATACCGTCCGTATAGAGCACGAACCGTTCGCCCGGCGCGAAGCGGAACACCGTCTCGCGATACGTCTCCTCCGCGTTCATGCCGAGCGGCAGGGACGAGCTGTCCAATTGCCGCGGTTCGGTCCCCGGCAATGCCAGGTAGGGGGCGGGGTGGCCGGCGCCGGCGTAGCGCATCTCGCCCGTCTGGACATCGAGCAGGCCGATGCCCAGCGTGACGCCGACCGCCGTCAGGCTCTCGGCGCTCAAGCCGGCAAGCACGCGGTTCATCCTCTCGAGCAGGGCGGCCGGGCCACCGCCCTGCTTCACCTCGGAGCGAAACAGCAGCAGCAGCGCCGGCACCATGAAGGCGGCCTGCAGCCCTTTGCCGGGCACGTCTCCGATGAGCACGGCGACGACCGCGTCATCGAGGACGACCGCGTCGAACAGATCACCGCCGACTTCCGCCGCCTGGCGGCTACGAGCCGTCACGCGGCAGAGGCCGAGGCGAAGGTCGACGGGCGGCTGCCATTTGCGCTGGACTTCGAGCGCCAGCCGCAGCTCCGCCGCAAGCGGCTCCCCGCTGCCGGACAGCCGGCTGATCCCGCCGCCGGATTCGGCCGATTCCGATGCCATCGGCTCCTCGCCGGCCGGCGCCGCCTCAGCCGGACCAGGTGCGGCGGGCTCCCGTCCGATCGGCTGCTCAGGGCGCTTGGGCTGCTCAGGCTCCTCCGGCTCGTCCGGCCGCAAGCCTTCCGCTCCGCGCGGGCGCGCCTTGCGCCTGACGACGGAACACGCCGCCCATCCTGCGGCTCCGGCTGCCGCCGCAAGCAGCGCCGCCGCCGCTGCCGCCGCGGCGTCATGCGGCAGGAGGGCCGCCGCGGTCCAGCCGGCCGCCGCGCCGGCGAGCAACAGCACGAAGGCCGTACCTGCCTTGCGCGCCCGGGACCTCAACTTTCCCATACCAGCCGCTTCGTCTCCTCAAGCGGCTCCACGCCGAATTCTTCGCGGAAGACGCGCTCGAGCCGCTTATACCAGCCGACCGCCTCGGCGTGGCGGCCGCGCGCTTTCCAGAACCGGATCATCGCCTGATAGGCTTCCTCCTGGTCCGGCCTCAGGTCGATCCAGGCGGTCAGCCATTGCTCCGCGTGACTGTCCTCGGATAGACCGATGTAATATTCGGCCAGTCTGCGCAACATCACCGTCTGCCGCTCGAGCAGCTGCATCCGCCACCGCTCCAGCCAGTCCGACACCGGCATGTTCGCTCCGAGCAATCCGTATTTCCCCACGGCATCCAGGTAGAGCACGACGGCCGCGTCGCGGTCCGCCGCCCACAGTTGGTCGCCGACGCGCGACTGCGTCACATATTGCTCGACGTCGACCATGTCGATGACCGGCTCCCGGAATCCGACAAGCCCGCTGCGGACTTCGATCGCGTCTTCGAAGCCGATGCCGGCAAGCGCGCTGCGCAGCTCATGCAGCGAGACATACAGATGATTCGCCACCCGGGAAGAGTCCGCTTCGCCGAACAGATGCTCCAATACCTGATTGCGAAGCGCGCGATAATCCTGCTGCAACAGCAGATAGACGAACAGTTCGCGCGACTTGCGCCGTTTCCATTTCGGCTGGAGCGACGTGCCGTCCGGCAGGAAAATGCGGATGCCGGACATGAGCTGGATGCGCATCCGGTTCGCCCGCTCCTCCGCCGGCGCGTCCGCGGGCTCGATGGTCCGCGGGATCGACGCCTGGACGGCAGCAAGGCCGAGCTTGCTCTTGTATTCCGCCACCCATGCCAATGTTCGCGGCGTCGACATCTCCTCATGCAGCAGTTCCAGCTGCCGCAGCGCCATGGCCGCGTCCGTCCGTTCGCCTTCCGCAAGCCGGCGCGCCACGTTGAGCCGGCAGGCGAACATCTGCACTTCCACATCATAGCGCAGCTCGCCCTCCGGCCAGCCGACTCCGGCATCGGTGTCGGACCGCAGCGAATCCAGCATGTAGGCGTACCGGGCCGGCAGCCCGTCGCCCGACTCGCTTGTCAGCGCGTCGTGCACCGCCGCGCATTCCGGCCGAAGCGCCGCCCACCGGCCGAGTTCGGCGATCCGCCCGGCCCACGCGCCTTTCTTCATGCCGGCCGGATCATACATCCACCGGTCGAGCAGCACGTAGGCAAAACCGACCGCGTCTCCGTCTTCGCGGAACCGGTCAGCCGCCCGGGCGAAATCGTCGTCGATCAGGCGCGGCGCGAGAAAAGCGGTCGTCCGTGTCCAGCATTTTCCCCGTGCCAGCGCCCACCAGACGTAGCCGCCGCACCGGTCCGGATCGCGTCTTGCTTCTGCGTCCAGATGCATCAGCATCGCCTCGTTGTCCGAGAAATCGCCGATCCGCACATGAATCAGCGACAACAGGCCGATCATCGACAACATTTCGCGATGGTCCGCCATCAGCGCGAACGCTTTCACGGCTTCCTGCGCCCATCTCCGCGCCTCCCGCAGCCTTCCTTCCAGCATGAGCCGCACGGCCCCGGCGCGAAGCAGGAGCGGCGAACGGAAAAGGACGGACTCGGGCAGCCGGACCAGCGCATCCCATTCGGGCAACTGTCCGTTCTGCACGGCCTGTTCGAGCTTCAGCACTTCTTCTCTGTTGTTGTCGGGTTCGCCATGTTGCTCGATGTGATGCATGGGTAAAGACTCCATTTCCATGGAATATAGGTTAATCGTACTATATGGTTTAGGAAAAATGGAATACTAACTTACACAATACGATCTCTTCTTACAAAATTCCTTCCGCTCCACCGGCCGCCGCAACAACCGACAAGACGCGAAAAAGGCACGCGGACGTGCCGTTTTCTCATCCGAATGCGGCCGTCCGCGCACGGCGCATCCTTACTTGACCAACTGCCCGCGCGTGACGCCGAGCTGGTTGATCGCCTTGAGGGTGCGCCATACTTCGGTGCCTCCGATTTTGCCGCGGATCGCGTCTGTGTAGAGCCGGATGACTTCCTCCACCTTCTCCGCCCGCTCTTCGAGAAATTCGACTCTGAACGTGCCGGCGCCGAGCTCGATGAAGCTGCGCAAATATTCGGCGCCCGACTGTTCGATCGCGTTGTACACCGTATTGCGGCAGCCGTCGTCGACGCGGACGGGATGGGACATGCCGATCCGGTCCCGCAGCGACACGCGATGCTGCTCGCAGGGACGGCCGCAATTCGTGTAGTCCGTACCGTCGCTCAGGAACGTGCAGTACACGCAGTGCTCCGTGTGGAACATCGGCAGATGCTGGTGGATGACGATCTCCGCCTTCGAGCCGTCCATCCGCCGCAGCAGATCCATCATCTGCTGCGCATTCAGATCATAGGAGAGCGTAACCCGCGCGCAGCCGAGATCCAGCATCAGGTTCGCCGCCTTGTGGTTGGCGATGTTCAGCGAGAAATCGCCGATCAGTTCGGGGAACCGCGCCCTGTCCCCCGCGGCTTCCAGCTCCGCCCGCTTCCGCAGATAGAATTGCAGCGCCCCCGTATTCCGGACCAGCACGGCGTCGGGCTCCAGCTTCAGGATCATGTTATGGTAGCCGTTCTCCCCCGGCATATGGATGCGCGGCGTTGCCAGCGCGATCCGCTTGCCGGCCCTGCGCGCCGCCTGGACGGCCTCCGGATACTGCCGGATGAATTCGAAATCCGCGTAGACGAGCCCGACGCCCGCCGCAAACGCCGCTTCCACCTGTTCCATATTGCGGCACAGCGCGGTCAGCTCCGGCTCGCCCCCAAGGGCCTCGGCGCGCCGGACGTCGGCGTAAGGATCGATGCTCCGTTTCGCGTACGGCCGCGGCTTCATCCGCGCGTCTTCCAGCTTCGCCGCCGCTTCCCGGCGGAGCCGGTTCAGCTCGCTGATCGGCAAGATCACCGAACCTTCGAGTTCGACGTCCAGCTCCTCCAGCCGAAAAATCGTCCCGCCGAGCCGCCCGAATTGCTCGGCCAGCAGCGCCCGGTCCATCGGCCGCTTCTCCGCGACAGCCAGCGGAATCCCGCTGTCCGCTTCCACGCGGATCCCCGTTTGCATGTCGGTCCATACCGTCCGGAGCGGTTCACCCGCGCGTCCGCTGACGTTGACGCACACCGGGAAGGCGCGGTACGGCTTGTCCGTCTCGAACGTCTGACGCAGCCGCCGGTCAAGCGCCGGATCGCTCGTCTTCCAGATCCGGTCGCCCGGCTTCACGCGCTTCAGGTCGACGTCATGGCGGCCGGGCACGATCTCGTACGTTCCGCCCTCCAGCGCCTCGCCTTCGACTTTGGCGCCCTGCCGGCGGATGTCATAGACGCGGCCGCCTTCTTCCGGCTTTTCCGGCTCGCCCGCGTCGAATACGATGCCGTCGCCGCGCTTGAGCGGCGCCTCGAGCCGGCAAATGACGCCGTCCCGGGTGACACGTTCGACGCGGCCGAGATAGACGCCGCGGCTTTTCGGGAATGTCCCGTCGACAAGCTGCTTGTTGTTCGTGCCGAGCAGGAAACCCGGCGTGAACCCGCGGGAGAAACTTTGCTGCAGCTCCCGTATTTCTTCCTTCGACGGTTCCGCATCGTCCCCCGCGAAGTAGCGGTCGATGGCGGCCCGATATTTGCTCACCACGTTCGCGACGTATTCCGGGCTTTTCAGCCGGCCTTCGATCTTGAACGAAATGACGCCCGCCTCGATCAGTTCCGGCACGAGTCCGATCGCGGCCAGATCCTTCGGCGAGAGCAGGTAGGCAACGTCGCCCATCTCCTTCTGCTCGCCGTCCACCATCAGGTCGTAAGGCAGCCGGCACGCCTGCGCGCATTCGCCGCGGTTCGCCGACCGGCCGCCCCACATCTCGCTGGTCAGGCATTGGCCCGAATAGGAAACGCACAGCGCGCCGTGGACGAATACTTCAAGCGGATGCGACGTCTGGCTGCCGATGGTTCGGATCTGCTTCAGATTGTTCTCCCGTCCGAGCACCACCCGTTCAATGCCGAGAGATGCCGCGAACTCGACCGCCTCCGGCGAGGTGATCGTCATCTGCGTCGACCCGTGAATCGGCAGGTCGGGCGAGATCTCGCGGATCATGCGCACGAGGCCCAGATCCTGCACGATGACCGCATCGATCCCGGCATCCGCGCATGCCTCCGTCAGCCGCTTCGCCTCCTCCAGCTCATCTTCGAAGACGAGAATGTTGAAGGCGAGGTAGCCTTTCATGCCATAGCGGCGAAGGAAGGTCATGATTTCCGGAAGTTCTTCCATCCGGAAATTGTGCGCCCTCGCCCGCGCATTGAAATGCTCGACGCCGAAGTACACCGCGTCAGCGCCGTTCGCCGCCGCCGCCCGCAGGCAGTCCCAGTTGCCGGCGGGCGCCAGCAGTTCGATGTCTTCGCGTCTCAAGCCGTTCCGTATCATCATCGTTGGTCCTCCAGGTTGTCCGCTCACGCATCGTGAAATTCTGTAACCCAGTGTAACACCCTGCGTGCGCGATTCCAATAGCATGACGAGGGGAAGACGGTAAAGTCAGGTCCTGCTCCGCTGCAAGTTTGGCCTGTTGCTATCCAAAATTGGCATTTCGCAGCGCACGCCGTTCAATGTGAAAAATGGGCATGATATAATGGACGGGAAAGCGATGACATTCCCGATCGGGGAATCGAAGGAGGCTGTTCGCGAACCATGAAACTTGGCATTTTCACTGTGCTCTTCGGCCAGAAACCGTTCGAGGAAATGCTTGACTACGTCGCCTCGAAGGGACTGGAAGCGGTCGAGATCGGCACCGGCGGCTATCCGGGAGATGCGCATTGCAACCGGAAGGAACTGCTCGCCGACGAGAGCAAGCGCAAGGCGTTCCTGAAGGCGGTCGAATCCCGCGGCCTGATCATCAGCGCGCTGAGCTGCCATGCCAACCCGCTTCATCCTCAGAAAGCGATTTCAAGCGAACACGACCAGACCATCCGCGAGACGATCGACCTGGCATCGAAGCTCGGCGTGCCGGTCGTCAACACGTTCTCCGGCTGCCCCGGCGACAGCGAGGACGCGAAATATCCGAACTGGCCGGTCGCGCCGTGGCCGAACGACTATCAGGAAATTCTCGATTGGCAATGGAAGAACAAAGTCATTCCGTACTGGACCGAAATTGCGAAATATGCGTCCGAACGGAACGTCAAGATCGGGCTCGAGCTGCACGGCGGCTTCTCCGTCCATACGCCGGCGACGCTGCTCCGTCTGCGTGAATCGGCCGGCGAAGCGATCGGCGCCAACCTCGACCCGAGCCACATGTGGTGGCAAGGCATCGATCCGGTGCAAGCCGTACATATTCTCGGCCGCGCCGGCGCGATTCACCATTTCCACGCGAAGGATACGTCGATTGATCCGATCAACGTCAACCGCTACGGCCTGACCGACATGCAGCCGTACACGAACATGCTCGAACGCGCATGGCAGTTCCGCACCGTCGGCTTCGGCCACGATCTGAAGACTTGGGCCGACATCATCAGCGCCCTCCGGCTGGTCGGCTACGACTATGTCGTCAGCATCGAACACGAAGACGGTCTGATGTCCGTTGAAGAAGGATTCACGAAAGCCGTGCAAAATCTGCAGCAAGTGTTGATCCGCGAACCGCTGGGCGAGATGTGGTGGGTATAACCTGCCCGTCTCTGCAGACGCTCGACGCCGTATTCGTGCTGAACAGCGACGAATACCACACCGCCGCGACGCTGGCCGCGTTGCGCCACAAGAAGCATGTCCTGCTCGAGAAGCCGATGTGTCTGACGCTCGCCGACGCGGACGCCATCATCCGCGCCCGGGACGAGGCGGGCACGCAGGTGATGATCGGCTACATGCGGCGCTACGCGCCCGCCTTCACCGAGGCGGTCGAGCTGGTTCGGAACATGGGGCCGATCCGCTACGCGCGCGTCCGGGATCTGATCGGACCGAACGGCTATTTCATCGGCCAATCGAGCCGCGTCTTCCGCCCGACGGATATCCCGGAGGAAGCGATGGCCGAGCGGAAGCGGCTTGCGGCGCAGCAGGCTGCCGAGGCGATCGGTGACGCCCCGGCCGATCTGGTCAGCACATACCGGCTGCTGAACGGGCTCAGCAGCCATGATCTGTCGGCGATGCGCGAGCTGATCGGCATGCCGGACCGCGTCATCTCCGCCGCGCAATGGAACGGCGGTTCGTTCATCCACGCGCTGTTCGAGTTCGACGGATTCAACGCGACCTTCGAGACGGGCATCCACCGGATCGGCCGCTTCGACGCGCATCTCGAAGTGTACTCGGACGCCAAAGCGGTGAAAGTCCAATATAATACCCCGTACATCCGTCACCTGCCGACCGTGCTGATGGTCGACGAGACGGACGGCGACGCCTTCTCCGTGTCCGAGACCCGGCCGACATTCAAGGACCCGTACACCGTCGAGATCGAGACGTTCCACGACGTGGTGACCCGCGGGCTCGTGCCGAAGACGACGCCGGAGGACGCGAAGCAAGACCTTATCCTGTTCCGGTGGATCATCGATGCGATCCGCCGGAACGGATAACCGGTTACACAACAAGAGCCTCTCCGCTTGCTCCAGCGGGAGGCTCTATGTATGTGCCCATGCAAACCTGACGGCCGATTAACCGGCCCAGACCTCGAAAATCATGACATAGTCGATGAACAGGAAAATCGCGAGGGACACGAGCGCAAAGCCGATGGCAAAATAGTTCTTGCGCGGCCGTTCCATCAGCAGCCGTACGAGGCCGATGGCAATGACAACGGTAAACAGCAGCATCATGATATCGAACGGGTCGAAGCTGCTCGCGGATGCGGTCTCTTCTGCAAGAAGCAACATGGGGGGACCTCCTTCTGAATCGTCAACCCAGGGTAAACACTTATCTCCGTTCTATGTTAGCCTGTCACGGCTCCGGTTGCAAGCCTTTCTTCGCACTGTTAACAACTTTGTCACGCGCCGCATGGCAGTCTGACCTTAGCATGCCCAAAATAACGTCCCCGCCCGCATTTTTTGATATAATGGGACAAGATATCGACCGGAAAGACAACCCGGCTCAGGGAGGTTATGACCGTGAAAAAAGTCGGCCGTAACGATCCGTGTCCCTGCGGCAGCGGCAAAAAGTACAAACGCTGCTGTCTGGAGAAGGACCAGGCCGCAAACGTCACCCGCATCGCTCCCGGACAGCCCGCGGCGGATGAACCCGAAGATGATTTCTCCGATCCCGTGATCACCGCCGAGGACGTGGTCAGTCTCATCGAGCATGAGCTGGAGTGGGGCAACGTGCGCTATCAAATGATCGCCCGCTATCTGGCGAACCGGATGGCCGGCGAATACGAATGGGACCACATCGCGATGGCGGTCACCATGCTGAACCTGTACACCGGTACGGCTCAGCCCGTCCTGCGCACCGCCGGAGTCATCGCGGGGGCGATGGAATACTTCACCGCGCAGGCTTTCGGCATCGAAGGCGTCACCTTGACCTCCCTGGCCGAAAAATACGAGGTATCCGCGTCGGCCATCTCCCGGCGGTACAAGGATCTCGAGGCGTTCGCCGAAGCGCTGTACGAACAGGAGAATGCGGCCCCCGGCCAGCCCCGGGCCGTCGGCATGCCGCCGAATCTCAAACAATTGGCGGATTCCCCCGAGCCCGGGTTCGACAGTAAGCCCCTAAAAGTAGGCACCCTCTTGGGTGCTATGGATAACTGAATTCCAGATTTGACGCGGTTTTTCCGACTTGTCCACAGGCACTACATCGTGAAAAAATCCGAAAATC